>JASFTV010000071.1:0-13199 GCA_050050615.1 Desulfobacteraceae bacterium | reverse complement strand
ATTCCGCAGAATGGTCCGCACCCGGTCAACCACCCCTCAACTCTCTTTTCACATAATTGAGGGCGCCCCCAGCCAAAAGGTGCTCCCGCTGGCGATCGGAAACCTCAAGCAGGGTAAACACCTGATGGCCATCTATCTCAACAGGTATTTCTTTATCTCCCTTCTCGATGTGTTGCTTTATGCCAGGAAAAACGACCTTTGATCCCTTGCTGAAGCGCTCATAATCTCTCGGGTCCTTGAAGACGAGCGGCACAATGCCAAAATTACACAGGTTCGCTTTATGGATTCGTGCAAAGCTCTTAGCGATCTTTGTACGGACACCAAGATATCTCGGGGCTAAAGCAGCATGCTCGCGACTCGACCCCTGGCCATAGTTTTCTCCGCCTATGACGATAACCTCGCCTTTTTCCTTGGCCGCCTTATGGAAATCCGGATCCATCTGGTAGTAGACAAACTCGCTGATGGCCTCGATATTGGAGCGAAGGGGAAGGACCTTGCTCCCGGCCGGCATGATCGTGTCTGTGGAGATATTATCTCGCACCTTGATCGCCACCTCCGCCGTCAGGGTCTCAGGCAATGGCGCCATCTCTGGAAGGGGTCTGATATTCGGACCCCGGATGACTTCCGTTTTTCGCAATGCATTGGAGGGAAAAACAATGGACATCCTGTTGATGATGTATTTCTTGGGATCCTCTATGCGAGGATACGCGATTTCCTTGGCCAGGTCTCTGGGATCGGTGATAACGCCCTTCAAGGCGGCTGCAGCACCTGTCTCCGGAGAACACAGATACACCCGATCATCTTTCGTGCCAGACCGGCCGGGAAAATTGCGAGGAAAAGTGCGTAGGCTAACTTGCCCGGTACCGGGGGCTTGGCCCATACCAATACATCCTAGGCATCCAGATTCATGAATGCGAGCTCCCGCCATGAGCAGAGAGATGATGCCTCCGTGCTCCGCGATATTTTCGAGGACCTGCCTGCTGCCGGGATTGATGTGAAAAACCGTCTCCCAGTGGCGATGGCGACCCTCCACGATCTTCGCAACGACCATGAGGTCCCGGAACGATGAGTTGACGCTACTTCCAATGATCACCTGATCCACTTTCAGCCCGGATACCTCCCGAACAGGCACCACGTTTCCCGGGGACGATGGACAGGCAATCAGCGGTTCGATGGTGGAAAGGTCGATTTCATCGTCTTCGTCATACGTCGCACCCTCGTCGGCACAAAGCGCCTGCCATACCTCGCCTCTTTCAGTGGCTTCCAGATAGCTCCGGGTGTTCTTATCAGAAGGGAAGATGGTGGTCGTGGCGCCCAGTTCCGTTCCCATGTTCCCGATCGTCTCCCGGTCGGTCGCTGAAAGGCTCTTGACACCCGGCCCGTGGTATTCGATGATTTTGCCTACACATCCTTTGACGCCATACCGGCGGAGCATCTCAAGGATCACATCCTTGGCGCTGACCCAGTCGGGAAGTTTACCGGTCAGTCTTACGCCCAACACCTTCGGACAAGGGAGATAATAGGGCCGGCCTGCCATGGCCATCGCCACATCCAGGCCTCCCGCCCCGATCCCCAGCACGGAAACGCCGGCGGCGCCCGGGGTATGACTGTCGGCCCCGAGCAGGGTCTTCCCCGGGACACCGAAACGTTCCATGTGAACCTGGTGCGAGATACCGTTTCCCGGAGGGCTGAAGTGGATACCGTACCGGGCACAGGCGGTCTGAAGGTATTTGTGGTCGTCCGCATTCTTATGATCGGCCTGTAAAATGTTGTGATCCACATACTGGGCTGCCAGTTCCACCTTTACCGAATCAATCCCCAAAGACTCGAACTCTAACATGGCCATCGTTCCTGTGGCATCCTGAAGCAGGGTTTGATCAATCGTGATGGCGATCTCCTCGCCGGGAACGAGCTTCCCTTCAACCAGATGGGCTTCCAATATTTTATGCGTTAGATTCTTTGCCATAACGTCCTCTGATCCTTCCTTATGGCATCATTCGAAAAAGAGAATACTATCTTTCAGCAATTCACGCTGTAGGCCCACCCTCTGGCGTAATGGAGTGGCGGGGTCATGCTGTGTTTGATTAAGGGAGGTTCCCAGTCTTCCATTATTCCAGTCATCCAACATTCCATTGTTCCGGCCTCTTGTAAAGAATGCCCATGCTGAAGGGATCATCTAGAGCCTCGTTCATGGCCTGCTTCATATCCGTCTGGTCATGGCCTTCTGGAAGGGGGTGGACCCATTCCTTGAGATGGGGCCAGGTTTTGAACGCCTTATCAAAAGTCACGCAGGAGGTGTAGAGATGGAAAAATGAAAAACCCTTGTGCCGGACACCGTTCATAAGCGCTTCGGTGATGGCCTCGGGATCACCAGCAAAGAGTCGCGCCACAAAAGAAGCACCGTATGAGAGGGCCATTAAGGTCGCATTGAGGGGTGCATCCCGATTGCCCTGGGGCGAGGCCTTGGTCTTGAACCCGACGGGTGAACTGGGAGACGGCTGTCCTTTGGTCAGGCCGTAAATGGAATTGTCAAAAAGAAGATAGTTTACATTCACATTTCGCCTCGCGATGTGGGGCAGATGACCGCCACCAATACCAAGGCCGTCCCCATCCCCACCCACGGCAAAAACCGTCAATTCAGGATTGGCCAATTTTACCCCTGTGGCCACAGGTAGAGCTCTCCCATGGACCGTGTGAAGGCCATAGGTGTGGGCGAAAAACGGATAGCGGCCAGCACAGCCGATGCCTGAAACCGTCACGACCATATGGTGGGGAAGACCCAGCCGCTGGATGGCATTGTTCAGTCCCTGGTGAATTCCGAAATAGCCGCACCCGGGACACCAGGTGGGCAAATTTTCGGAACGGATAGAAAACACCTCGGAATCCCTTATCCTAGCCACTTTTTCTGCGAGAACCCGTCCTGATGTTTTCATGTCTCATCCTTTCGAAAAAGGTTTCTCTCACCGCCAAGGCGCGAGAAAACCAAAAAGCCCTACTGTCTCACTGTCCGCCTAGTGCCTCCGCGGTGATATTCTTTCAAAGCAGTGCCTCAATCTTTTCATAGATGACGGATGCTGGTATAGGCATCCCTGTTGCCTGATTCAATCGCACAACATCTTTTCTATGAAGATGCCCGATCAAGTTGGCAAGCTGTCCTTCATAATTCAATTCCGGGATCAAGATATCTCCACACTTTTTCATGAAGCTACTAATAACATCTTCATGATAGGGATAGAGGGATGTAATCTTCAAGGCGCCTGCTTTCAATCCGTTTTTCTGCGCTCTTAGGACCGCCTCCAAGGCGGAACCGAAGGTGGAACCCCATGCGATCACCCCAACATCCATGGAATCGCCTCCTGAGTACGCGACTGGGGCCGGAAGGTCAGCTAAGGCACTTTGAATCTTACGGTGCCTTTTTTCGGTCATTTTCATGTGATTCACTGGCGCATAATCCGGGATGCCTCTTTCTGTGTGCTCAAGGCCAGTCGCCGTAAAAAGATATCCTTCCATCCCGGGAATGGCGCGTGGTGAAATGCCGGATTCCGTAATCTGGTAACGAAGATAAAGGTCTTTACTAGACGTATCCGGGTATATGTTCCAATCCACTATCTGTTCTTTAGGGGTGCGGGGCATTCTGACATTTTCAACCCGATTATCCAAAAAGAAATCCGTCAAAACAATGACAGGAACTTGATATTTTTCAGCGAATTGAAAACTCCTGAGCGTGTGTTCATAGCATTCTGTGACGTTTGTGGGGGCGATGACGATGCGGGCAGAATCACCAGGCCCCCCGAAAACAGCAGCATGAAGGTCCGACTGCTCGGTTTTGGTTGGGAGTCCTGTGGCAGGGCCGCCCCTCTGGGCGTTGATAATAACGGCTGGAATCTCCGCCATGACCCCGTGGGTGATCAGTTCGGTCATGAGCGCAAAGCCAGGGCCTGAAGTGGCGGTCATGGCTCGCTTTCCCGTGTAAAAACTCCCCAGAACCGCCCCGATGGATGAGATCTCATCCTCCATTTGTAAGACCCTACCCCCTTTTTCCGGCAACACCCTCGCCAGATATTCCATAATCGGCGTCGCCGGGGTAATGGGATAACCGAAATAGAGTTTAAGGTTCGCGTCGAGCGCCCCACGAGCGATAGCCAGATTTCCTGAAAGCAAGACCTTTTCTTCCTTCGCAGTTTTCGCCGGAAGGACCAACATATTCAGCTTTCGCTCCGCAAACGTCTCGCGGGCATACCGGTAGCCTGCGTCAAAGCTTACGAGATTGGCATCCAGGATCTTTTCACCTTTCGCTCTAAACTTTTCTTTAATGGCCTCATGAAAGATTTCTGGGGGCACATTAAAGAGGGCAGCAAATCCTCCAAGAGCTGTGAGGTTCCGTCCTCTTGTACTCCCCGAAGCCCCAGCCGCAAGATCTGCGAAAGGGATCCCGAACAGCAACACATCTGGTTCAACATGTGCCGCAATAGACTGATCCTCGTCTACATAGGAAGGCGGCCTGTTGTCAAACAAGACCACCGCATTCTTTGCCAAAAAGGGAATCCTCGACTGGGATTGCTCGTCATCCAATGAGATGAGTATATTGGTTTGGTCACTGAGGGCCAGCATCTCCTCGTCACCAATTCTGGACAGCGTCACGCACCGGCCGAAACCCCTTATCTCTGCCGGGTAGGAGTCAAAGGCGAGCACAGAAAACCCAGCCCTCGACATGGCCTCGTTGAGCAAGGCACCAGCAGCAATCGTTCCATCACCGGACATCCCGCATATCTCTAGGGTCACATCGACATTTGGCATTTCAAAACTCCGTCCACCAGGAGGTATTTACTTTGATGCCCTGAACATCAAAAATCTTTTCCTTCGCTACTTCTGCCGGAATCTTCCCGCCCAAAAGATTCATGGCAGCCAAACGGCCTAGATGAACCGCGTTATCATGCCCGATGGAAACCCAGTAATCGCGCAGCTCCGGGTGATAGACTTGGGCACAGTCCCCGGTCGCGTAAATGGCCTCGAAACCTGTATTCAGGTGCTCGTCCACGAGGATGCCCCGATCTATTTGAAGGCCGCACCCAACGAGAAACCGAATATCAGGAACAAGACCAAAGAACGCACCGATCATCCCAACCTGCACTTTCTCGCCATTTGCTTGAATCTCATAGGCGTGATGAGAAAGACGGGAGACACTCCTTACGCGGTGGTATGCCAACACTTCGACGCCCCGTTCTTCAAGCTTTTGACCCACGGCCTCGAACAACGCTTTGTTGCACCGCACAGGCCAGAAGGCGTCTTCGTTGGGCATGAAGATCACCTTTTTGTCTAAACTAAGGAGTGCCCTTGTGACAGCGAGTGAAGTAAGGTCTCCCCCTATTATGAGAATGGAGTCCACATGAGAGAGTTTCTCAATCCAGACCTTGGCGTGCTCCAGGGTTTTGAGCGTAAACATATGGTCCCTGAAAACGAAAAGCGGTTCAGGGATCCGCGGCTTACCGCCCACGGCAATAATCAGTCCACTGAATCGGACAATCTCCTTGTGATCGAGGATAATCTCTTTTTGGGTCGGGTTGAGACCCACGACTTTCTGTCCGCTCCTTAATTTGATGCCTCTGTCTTTGTAGGAATCTACTGGAGAGACATAAATCGCCTGTTCAGGGATCTTTCCTGCGATATACGCCGGGAGGAGATGAGGCCGGTAACAAGGTCCATGATTCTTGCTAATCAGCGTAATTCGAGCCTCCGGGGCCTTCTGCCGCAAAGTCAGAGCCGCGTGATGACCTGCAGGTCCATTCCCGACAATGACGAAGTGTTCTTTATTCATTGGCGTTCCCTTCCTGGAGCATGCGTTCCATGAGCTCTACCCTGGTCACGGATATGCATTCAACGGGGCAAACCCGCATGCATTCACCGCAGCGAATGCAGCGAGAATTGTCGATCACAATGGCCTGGACATCTTGCCAGCTTGAGGTTTCCACAAACCCGGTGATTGCACCCATTTCATTGGTCTTGATCTCTTCCACCAGTTTGATGCAATCACGGGGGGCCACGTCAATACAGTAGCGGCAGTAAATGCAGCGGCTAATATCAATCTCGTAATGGAGATAACAGAGGTAGCAGCGCTTGGATTCCTCCTTAGCCTGCTCCATGGAGAAGCCTGTTTCCACCTCCAAGCTGGGCGCCTTGAAGCGCTCTTGCACCGGCTGAACGGTGGGGATCTCTTGCCTGGGCAGAAAATCCCAGGCGCGCTCCCGATCGGTGATCGCCGTATCTTCCATGCGCACCACCTTTTGTCTGAAGAGCTTGCCAGTAATCTCCTCAACAATTTTTTCAGCAGCTCTCCGTCCCATGCCGATCGCCTCGATGACCGTAGAAGGACCCGTCATGTAATCGCCCGCCAGATAGAGCCCTTTAACCGATGTACGTAAGGAGTCCTTATCTGCCGTCAAAAGGCCTTGGTGGTTTTTCTCCCCGGTTGGCTCCATCGGCTCTGGTCTCTGTCCCACGGCCACAATCACAGAGTCTGCACCAAGGGTAAACGCGCTTCCCTTAATGGGGGCGACCTCCCTTTTGCCGTCTGCCCTGCGTTCGCCCGGCTGAGTCCGAACAAACTCCACTGCTTCAACCTTCTCATCACCGATCACCCGGCGGGAGAGCATTAGAGAGTTAATCTTGACACCCTCCCTCTTTGTTTCCAACACCTCATCTGAGCTGACAGCGAGGTCTTCTTCGGTACGCCGTAGACAGATCGCCACCTCCTCCGCCCCCAAGCGCAAGGCTGAACGGGCACAATCAAATGCTGTAAACCCAGCGCCGATCACGAGAACCTTATTCCCCACAGTAGGTGGCCGCCCGGCGCACACATCCATCATAAATTCCAGGCCGGGGAAAATACCGAGCAATGCCTCTCCCGGAACATTGAGTGGAAGTGATTTGTAACACCCTGCAGCCAAAAGCACCGCATCATACGTTTGCAGAAGGTCTTCGATAGCGACATCGGTGCCGACCCTTGTGCCGGTATTTAGGACCACACCCGCTTCAAGAATATGATTGATCTCGGCATCCAGGATGTGTCGTGGCAGCCTAAATTCTGGAATACCGTACCGGAGCATACCCCCAGGCTTGTCCAGAGCCTCATAGATGTTCACAGACACGCCGATTGTGGAAAGATCGTGGGCTGCGGCAAGCCCCGCAGGACCCGAGCCAACGATCGCCACTTTAATACCGAGAGAGCCAAAAGGGCGTTCTTTGGGTACGGTGCCTTCCTTACGAAGGTCCGCGGCCGCCCTTTTTATGTGGCAGATGTTGATCGGGCGGCCCAACTCGGGTTCTCCGTGACGGCATTTGTCCTCACAAGGGCGGGAGCAAATGCGACCGAGTACCCCAGGAAGGATGTTAGCCAAGTGGTTTATCTCATAAGAGCGCCCGTAGCATTCTTCAAAAAGAGACCGAATGTAGGCTGGGATGTTGGTGGCTGCGGGACATGCGACTTGGCACGGCACATTGATGTCCATGTAATAATAGTTTTCCGGCTCGGTTGAAAAGATGATTTTTCCAGGCATGCTTACCTCACTTTACTCTAATCACGCGGATTTACCGCAATATCTGGGATCGTTCTCGTCCAAGGACGGTTTCCTGGTTTCCCTGGGCCATACGAGCACTTTTGAACGGTACTCGCCGTGTTCATAGGCAAAGATCTTAAAATTTAAGTCAAGCCCGCCCTGGCGCGATAACATGAGCCCCTCAATTGTCTCTCTGCTATGAGGCAATTTGACCAGGCGAAATATCTCGGTTAGTGCCAGGTCTGGGCCAGGGTTTTTTAAGGTTCGAGCAGAGGCCATCCTGAGCAGACGCCTCGTCGGTTCGAGGCGAAGCTCCACTAGTGTTCTGTATCGCAAACAACTTGACATATTTCAATCGCAGCGGGGGGCCGTCGGCGTTGGTCGTCCAGACCGCAACTATACGCTCAGTAGCCCTTTCAACGGCACCAAATTTTTGCCAGTCGCCCCGGAGCAGCCCCATAAGAGGCGCTTTCAAGCGAAGATACGCTTCTGTGCCCGCCCGCCTCGCCTGCCCGGCCCGGGCCGGTATGGGCCGGGGAGCGGCTCGCGCTGGCGGGCGGGCCTGCCCGGGGCACCTATTGATGTTATGGGGGCGTGAAAAGAGTCCCTTGCAAATTTGAGTTGCGGATCTGAGAGACCAACCCCGACGGCTCCCGCTCGTCATTGTCATTTGGATAAGTTATTTGTGTTACAACACACTAGACTTCTATTCGCTATTCTTTAGCACCTTTTGTATCTCTCTTTTGATGGTATTGATGGACTTTGTAACAGGAATCTCCTTGGGACAGACCCGGGTACATTCAAAATGGTTCAGACAACCCCAAGCCCCGTCTGGCGAATCAACCTGTCTGAGCCTTTCCACAGTCTGATCGTCCCTTGAATCGAAAATGTAGCGAAATGCCCACACCAATGCAGCTGGGCCAAGATACCTTTCATTTTCAGGTGTAACGGGGCATGCCGCGGTGCAGGATGCACAGAGGATGCACCGAATCACTTCATTCACTTTGCGGCTTTCCTCCTGCCCCTGTTTCCTCTCTTTTTCTGGCGGGGCTTCGGAGGAAATGACGTAGGGCCGGATCAGACTGACCTTTCTAAGAAAAGGATCCAGATCCACAATCAGGTCTTTAAGTACTCCAAAAGAGGGCAGGGGTTCCAGGACGACATCCACCCCTGCATAATCCCTAACCAGTTTCTGGCAAGCCAGCCCGCAACGACCATTGATTTTCATCGCATCCGAACCGCATACCCCATGGCCACAGGACATGCGGTAACTGAGCGTGCCGTCCTGCTCCCACTTGATCCGGTTGAGGCAATCGAGCAGCCGCTCTGAAGGTTCAGCTTGCACCGTATATGTTTGATAGCGTGGTTGCTGATCCGTCTCGGGATCGAAACGGAAAATCTTGAATGGCATCTCCATATCAATACACCCTCGGTTTTGGTTCAAACCGCGTAATGCTCACAGGCTTATAGAAAAGATGTGGGCCATCATCGGTTTTTTGAATCAGCGTGTGTTTGAGCCAGTTTTCATCATCCCTTTCGGGAAAATCTTCCCGAGAATGGGCACCGCGACTCTCTTGCCTCGCCAGTGCAGAGACCAAAATGGTCTCTGCCAAATGAAGAAGGGATTCCAGCTCAAGAGCCTCCAACAGGTCCGTATTGAAGCGACGTCCCCGATTATCCACCGAAATGCGCTGATATCGCTCTTTCAAGTTCGCGACAATCTCCAGGGCTTTGTTGATGCCCTTTTCATGACGAAATACGGAGCAATACTCGGTCATCACGTTCTGCATCTCATTTCTCAGAAACCATGCTTTCTCTCCGCCCTTCCTTTTCAGGATAGCTTCGATGCTGCGGACTGTTCTCTCCTCCGGTCGATCGGACAGGGGGCCCCCGGGTAGCCGCCGGAGATCCTCGACGATCTTTTTCCCGGCCCTCCGTCCGAATACCACCAGATCGAGTAAGGAGTTACAGCCGAGCCGGTTAGAGCCGTGCACGGACACGCAGGCACATTCCCCCGCGGCGTAAAGCCCATCAAAGGCCTGGTGATGTTTATCGAGCACCTGTGCATTCAAGTTTGTGGGAATGCCTCCCATCATATAGTGGCAGGTCGGTTGAACGGGAATCGGGTCCTTGACCGGGTCAAGCCCGAGATAAATGCGAACGAAGGAGGAGATATCCGAGAGCTTTTCCGCAAGACGCTCTTTGCCCAGGTGGGTCAGATCAAGGTGTACATAGTCGCTGCCTTCAATGCCTCGGCCCGCACGAATCTCCTCGGCGATGGCTCGAGAGACCATATCTCTAGGGGCCAGATCCTTCAGCCTTGGGGCATATCTTTCCATGAACCGCTCGCCCTTGCCGCTGCGAAGAATGCCTCCTTCGCCCCGGGCCGCTTCACTGATGAGAACGCCCAGGCCATAGATGCCGGTTGGGTGGAACTGCACAAATTCCATGTCCTCAAGCGGAATACCTGATCTGTAGGCCACGTAGACCCCATCCCCGGTGTTTGCAAAGCAGTTCGAAGTGGTTTTGAACACCTTCCCAAAACCACCGGTGGCCAAAAGAATCACCTTACTGTGAAAAACATGGACCTCCCCTGTGGCCAGTTCGTAAGCCACCAAACCCGCGATACGGTTATCCTCGGTGATCAGGTCCAGGAGATGGAATTCCTCATAGACCTTGATTCCCTGCCCCAGCGCTTGACCATATAGGGTGTCCAGAATAACCCGGCCTGTTCGGTCAGCCGCGTGGCAGGCCCTTTTGACGGGCCTTTTGCCGAATTCAGCCGCATGCCCCCCAAAGGCTCTCTGAGCAATGTCCCCTTCAGGCGTCCTGTTGAAGGGCACGCCCATGTGCTCCAGTTCGTAGACGGCCCGGGAGGCATCTTTTGCCAGGACTTCTGCCGCATCCTGGTCAGTGAGAAAGTCACCACCCTTCACCGTGTCATACATATGCCATTCCCAGGAATCGGGCTCCTCATTGCCCAGCGCAGCGGCGATTCCCCCCTGAGCCGCGCCAGAGTGGGAGCGTGTCGGATAGACCTTGCTGATTAGGGCCACGTCAGCCCATCCTGTCACCTCGACAGCGGCCCGTAAACCCGCAAGACCGGCCCCCACAATCACAACATCGTGTTCGAATTTCATCTTTTCCTATCGTTCTTATGCCTTTTTCTTGACGCAGTAAAGCATCCAGGCCCAAAGCACCCGACTTTATCCTTAGAAGTCATAGGCGCGCTTGAGAAGGCCATGCACTTTTTGAAAACAGAATCAGTTGTATCAAAGATACTTTGAAATACTTCACCATGAAATAGGGTAAATTCCGTATTTTCCATGAAAAAAGACCGCATTTTGACCGCCCCATTCATGTCAGTAGATGAAACATGGAGAGCCCTCATTCTGGAATGATACATCTTCTTTTTGACCTACTCGAACTTATCAAAAAAGATATGTTCTTCTGGAATGCCTTTCTTCTCCAACAATTCAATACAGGATTCCACCATGGCTGGTGCCCCACAGATGTACGCCTCCGTGTTGGCTTTGTCAGGGATATGTTTCTCGATGAGGTTTGTGACACGGCCTCTCTCACCATCCCATTGATCTTCTTGAGCGGGGCGTGACAGCGTAGGTATGTAGGTAAAATGGGGTAAGCTTCGCTCCCACGCTTTGAGCTGTTCCTGATAGTAAAGATCCGCCCTCGTTCTCGCTCCAAAAAAGAGGGTGCTCTTTCGCTGGATCCGTCCTTTTTCAATTTGATGGAGGATGGATTTGATGGGTGCCAGTCCCGAACCTGTGGCGATCAACACGATATCACGGTCTGAATCCCGCAGATAGAATTCTCCAAAAGGACCTGTCACGCGCAGTTCGTCTCCCACGTTCAGATACTCGTGAACGTAGGTGGTGACCTCCCCCTTTTCCACTTTTGTGATCACAAGCTCTAGTTCATCGTGCTTCTCAGCATCGGAAGAAATTGAGTAGGCCCTGTACTCGGATCCCTTGGTCAACTTGTATTTGGGGACCTCAAGTTGGACATACTGGCCCGCCTTGAACGTGATGCCCTCCCGTGGAGACAGGATCCTGAGATGAAGGCCCTTAATTTGGGGCGTCAGGTCTTCAATCCGCTCCACTCTAACCCGGAAATCCTTGACCAGGAAAAGTTCTTCAGGAATTTCGATTCTCAGGTCTTCCTTGACCTTGACCTGGCAGGACAGTCTTACATGGGCATCCATCTCCTCAGACGACAAGTAGGGCCTCTCTGTGGGCAAAACAGGCCCGCCTCCCTCGTGCACCTTGACTTTGCAATAGGAGCAAGTGCCTTTGCCCCCACATGCTGAAGGAATAAAGATGCCCTCCTGCCCCAAGGTGAAGAGCAATGGGCTTCCGCCCTCTACAACCAGATCTTTCTCCTCGTTAATGAAAATGTGTTTTTCGCCATAATCGGCCAGATATAAATCCGCGATTTCCAGAAGTAGTGCGAGGATAGCCGCGATGCCACTGATAGCTAGAAGGCTGATAGTTAACTGGAGCATGAGAGGCCTCTTTTATCAGGTTTCTGATGGGCTTCCAAAATCATATGTGTTGCAAAAGCATTTCTTGTCCACAGCTCAAGGGTCTCACTGTATCTGAATCATTCCACTGAAGGCTGTGAATGCCAGTGCTACAATGCCCGTGATAATCAAGGTGATCGCGGGCCCTTCCAGACCCTTCGGTAGTTTGGCGCTCTTTTGAAGTTTCTCTCGTATGGCTCCGACCGCTATGATGGCCAACATCCATCCAATACCGCTTCCAGCACCGTAAGCCATGGATTGCATTAGAGAATACTTCCTAATGATCAGGAAAAGCGATGCACCTAGTATCGCGCAGTTTACCGTGATCAAGGGCAGGAAGATACCCAACATGTAGTAGAGGGCCGGGAAAAATCTCTCCACAGTCATCTCAACCAACTGGACGAACGCCGCTATGATGACAATGAATACAATGTAACGAAAATGCTCGAGGTTGAAAGGCAAAAGCAAGTAATAGTAAACGAGGTAATTGATCACAGCAGTACACGTCATGACAAAGACAACGGCCAGGCCCAGCCCCAAGGATGACCGGATTTCTCTGGAAATAGCCAGAAAAGGACAGAGGCCCAAGAAATTCGTCAAAAGGATGTTATTTGTGAAAATCGCAGCGAAAAAGAGCGTACCCACATCGATCTGAACCATATCTCTTCCCTATTTCTTCCCTTCAGCAGTCTGCGGAAAAAAGGCTCTCACAAACCATGCAAAAATGCCCAACGTGAAAAAGGCACCCGGCGCCATGATCATGATCGTCCACGGGGTAAAACCCTCCGGCATGATTCTATACCCCAAAAGCGTTCCGAAACCCAGAGGTTCACGCACCAGGGCGATAGCCGCCAGAACAAGCGCATATCCGAAGCCCACGGCCAGACCATCAAGGAATGACGGCCACGGCGGGTTGTTCCTGGCAAAGGCCTCGCACCGGCCCATAACAATACAATTGGTGATGATCAGCCCTACGTAAGGACCGAGCGCTTCGCTGATTTCAGGTAGATAGGCCTTAATCGCAATATCCACAATGATCACGTAAGAGGCGATGATCAGCGTTTGAGTCATCATGCGGATCTTCATGGGCGTGTAATTCCTGAGTA
>JASFTV010000070.1:0-13210 GCA_050050615.1 Desulfobacteraceae bacterium | reverse complement strand
AAGATACTGGAGATTTACGAGGGAACCAAAGAGGTGGAAAAGATAACCATCGCTAGAAGACTATACGCGTAGACCGCCGTTTCAATCAAAAAGAAGGCAGTTCCGGAAAGCCGGACCTACCTTCCTTGTTCTCGGGGGAACAGGAGAGTAAACTACTTGTTTTTGTGCCGCATCTTTTTCTTTTGCTTCCTGTACTTATGCCTTCTGATCTTCTTGCGACGCTTTTTGACCACGCTACCCATTAAGACCGAACCTCCGATCAACAGAAAAAGAATGACGTATTTCTATACACCGCAATGAGGCTTGTCAACAAAATATTTTGCGGCTCCGCAGGCTGCCGAGCACGGCTAGGGTCTTGGAGGAGGGTATCCACGGATCGGTGGGTCCCAAGCCCAAATGAGGGCGTTGGAAGGCTTGAGGGGGAATTAGTTTACATAATATATATTATCAGAACCTACTTCCCCGATTCGTTCTTGTATGCCTCCTTCACCGTGTAAAGTTGTCTGTCCGCGTGAGCAACAAATTCTTTAATACTCATGCCTTGAGAATATTTGACAAAACCCATGCTTGCGGTGACAA
Source organism: Desulfobacteraceae bacterium (assembly GCA_050050615.1). GTDB lineage: Bacteria > Desulfobacterota > DSM-4660 > Desulfatiglandales > HGW-15 > JASFTV01. The sequence continues at coordinate 12,631 of JASFTV010000070.1, read as the reverse complement.
CGCCATTTTGTTCCAGGGCGTCCTGGATCCGCTTGCCGATGTCGGCGGCTATACTGAGGTCGGCACCTACAAGGATGACGGCAAATTCATCGCCGCCGTAGCGATAACCGGAATCCATGCCCTGCCGAATACTTCTGTTGATCAAATCGCCCACAGATTTGAGCACCTCATCCCCGGCGAGATGGCCGTGTTTGTCATTGTACGCTTTAAAATTGTCCAGATCCAGGAGCATTAAGGAGAGTTCGTGGTTTTGCCTGTTGCACCTACGGATTTCGTCTTCCAGACGCCGGTAGAAATGTCTTTGATTGTAAAGGCCTGTCAGAGAATCGGTAATGGAGAGCCTGCTGAGCTCCTCTCTGAGATTTCGCTCGTTAATGGTTCTTCTGACCTTGGCTTCCAATTCTGCGATGTTGATGGGTTTCTTGATAAAATCGGTTGCCCCAGCATTGATGACATCAATATATTTATATTCATCGCCAAAGGCTGTCATGGCTATGATGCTGACGGCTGGAAAGCTTTGTTTGACTCTTCGGACCAATTCCAACCCGTCGATCCCTGGCATTTTCATGTCTGCCAATAGGAACGTGTAGTCCGTTTGTTCAAGCATGCTTATGGCATCCATGGCACTGCCCGCTGAGGCTGTCTCAAATCGAAGCGCGCGCAGCAGTTCTTCGAGAACGGCCCTGAGTTGGGGGTCATCATCCACGACAAGGACGGATTCTTTTGTATAATCAATAGGTTGGTCTTCCATCATAATATAGGCTCAATGCTTCAGGGCCAGAGAGGCTAGCCTTCTCTTCTCTCCCCCCACAGGGAATTGGCATAGGCGCATTTAATCATTACATTAATTAAATTTCCTATACTATTATAATTACTAATAAAATTGACGACCTTGTTTGTTCCGGTACGCCCTGTCAGCTGACCACCTCTCTTGCTCTCGCCTTCGACCAGGATTTCGACGATCGCTCCCACAAGTTTCCGATTCTTTTTCAGGGTGATCGCCCTTTGAAGGGTCTGGAGAGCAGATAATCTGGAGGATTTTTCACTTTCTGGGATCTTGCCTTTCATTTTCGCGGCCAATGTGCCCTCCCGGTCTGAGTACTTGAATGAGTAAATGTTGTCAAATTCTATTCTTCTTATCATATCAAGGGTCTCTTTGAAATCTGAATCAGATTCACCTGGAAAGCCTACCATCATATCGCTTGTTACAGCGATACCCGGCCTGAGGGCCTTCAACTTTTGTATTAAATCCAAATACTTCTCTCGGGTATATCCCCTTCTCATCGCCTTGAGCACTCGATTGGAACCGGCTTGCAACGGGAGATGAATGTGGGGACAAAGATGTTCCAGGCCCCCAAAACAGTGAATGAGTTCGTCGGACAAATCCTTGGGGTGAGAGGTGGTGAACCGAATTCTTTTAAGGCCCTCCACTTCGTCTAGAGCCCTAAGAAGATCTGTAAAGCCAAATGCCTTTTCGCCCCCACAGAAATAAGAATTCACATTCTGCCCCAGAAGGGTGATCTCTTTAACCCCCTGACGGACTAAATGCTGCACTTCTTCGATGAGCTCCTCAGGCTGTCTGCTCACTTCCTTACCCCTGACATAGGGGACCACACAGTAAGTACAGAAGTTGTTACAGCCCTCCATGATGGATACATAGCTTTTCACATGCCCCACGAAGTATCCGGGTCGTTTGATGGGAGGGACTGGCTCGAGATCCATATCCGTGGCTGCCAATCTTTCCCCCCGATTGACCACCTTGCTGAGGATCTCCTGAAAACCGCCGATCTCTCGGGGACCCAGCACCAGGTCGAGCTTTGGGAATGCCTCCAGCAGGCTGGCCCCCTTTTGTTGGGCAAGACATCCCGTGAGGCCCACAACAAGGTGAGGTTTTCTCTTTTTCAAAGCCGTCATTCGACCGAGAAGGCTATACGCCTTTTGTTCTGCCTTCGCTCTGACCGTGCAGGTATTAATAAGGATCAGATCAGCCTTTTTGGGGTCAGTGGTCGGAAGATAATTTGAGTTTTGCAAAATTTGGCCCAGATAGTCTGAATCATATTCGTTCATCTGGCAGCCCATGGTTGCTATGTAGTAATGGCGGTGCAAAGAGGTCAACCTCTGATTACGAGTTCAAGATGTGATAGGTGTCAATTCCAGCGCTTCTTTTTCCTTCAAATCATCCAGCAACGCAAGAACAAGATTCTCACAGCCTGGAGAGATCTGTAATTCAATCAATGCCTCATTGGGATCAACGGTTCTTACAATGGCCATGCCGTCATAGGATTCGATAATGACCCTGAGGTATATGATCTCTCGCCGATCCACTCGATAGATGCGTCTAATTGTCTTCATCCTTATTCGCAAAGGTGGTACCACCCCACATCAATTTTTCCCGAAGGATTTCAAAATAACTCTGATCAGGGGATTTGATCAGTTTTATCCGTTCTTTAGATGTATATATCAGGACCTCATCGCCTTGCATGAGGTCAAAGCCCACCTGGCCGTCAAATGTCAGGCTCACCCTCTCCTCCTCACTTTCTTTGGTGAGCCTTATGCACACGGTATGCGAGTCTGTGAGTATAATGGGCCTGTTCGTTAGGGTAAAGGGGCAAATCGGTGTCAGTATATAGCTAGCCATGGTTGGGTAAAGCACGGGGCCACCAGCCGACAAGTTATAGGCTGTCGAGCCAGTCGGTGTGGAGACGATAAGACCATCCGCTTTAAAGGTTGTCAGGAACTGCTCATTGATGTAGACGTCAAGATTGATAATCCTTGCCAGCGCGCCCTTGTTGATGACCACATCATTCAGGACCATAAAACGACAAGCCTCTTTTCCTTCGCGCAGGACCTTTGTCTCGAGCATCAGCCGGCTTTCAGCTTCAAGCTCGCCTTTGAGCATCATCTCCATGGCCGGATAGAGTCTCTTAACCGGGATTTCAGTCAAAAAGCCCAAACCGCCTAAATTGACGCCCAGAATGGGGACCCCGTATCGTGCCACCCTTCGAGCAGCGCCGAGGAGGGTGCCGTCCCCGCCAAGGACAATGAAGAGCTGAACATCATTGGGAATCTGGCTCGGGCCTTCAAAACAGGTATTCATCTTTCCTGTGGCCCCCATTTCTTCAGAAAATGCGGCCACACCCTTAGCCCTCAGCCATTCCTCAAGCTTCTGGGCCTCCACCCTTGCCGGCTCAAAATTGTATTTGTAGATAATTCCTACCGAGGTCAGAGACATAGCGATCATCCCTCAAAACAAACGTGCTTTTCTTCCACCCTGCTCTCTCCAAATTTTTCCTAACGTCCAAAAGCGTATACATGGCTGAGGCATCATTCCTCTATCCCCTTGCCTCCGGCCCATAGGGCCTACGGCCCGGAGGGAGAAAAACGGTCACGGCGGACAAAAAGGCTTTCCGTAAGGGACCATGCTCCATGCGAACGCTTTTGAGCGTCACTAAGCTTTTTTGTCAGCCCTCGCCAAACAGGGGGACGAGCGTGAATTTGTGAATATCCACCAATCCCATATCTGTGAGCTTCAACTCCGGGATAACAGGCAGCGCCATAAATGAAAGGGACATAAAAGGCTCTGGGACGAGGCACCCCAAGGCGTGAGCTGCACGGTTCAGGCCCTCTAGTTGTTCTGTCAGACGATCCAGAGGTTCTGTAGACATGAGCCCGGCCACCTTAAGGGGCGTTCTTGCCAAGATTTTCTCCCCACTGGCTACGACCATGCCCCCGCCGATCCGTTTTACTTCGTCCACTGCGCGGCACATATCCCGATCATTGACGCCGACACTAATGATATTGTGGGAATCGTGGGCCACTGAAGTGGCCAATGCCCCTGCTTTCAGGCCAAACCCTTTGACTAAGCCCATGCCTGTTCTGCCGCTCGCTTTGTGCCTTTCCACAACCGCCAATTTCAGGACATCCCTTTCAGTATCCGATACCACCCATCCTCCCTCTGACTTCACCTCTCCGTAGCACGCCTTGGTTAGGATCTCTCCTGGTATGAGCGCTATGATTCGGGCTATTTTCCCTTCCTGGCGGATGCGAAAGCTTTCATGCGTCACAGGGGCGATTTTGATTGGCCAGGCGGGGATGGATGCTTTCTCTTCAAGTGGAAAGGCTATCAATCTTCCCTCATCATACACCGGGAGGCCCGCTTTATAAACCCTCTCGATCTCAAAATTTTCAAAGTCAGCAAGCACCACAAGATCGGCTCGATATCCAGGGGCGATAGCGCCCCTATCCCTGAACCCAAAGTACTCGGAGGGATTTAGTGTAGCCAACTGGACCGCGGTGACCGGATTTAGGCCCAATTGAATCGCTTTTCTTATCATGAAGTTGAGATGCCCTCTTTGGCGGATGTCCTGCGGGTGTAAGTCGTCGGAGACAAAACAAAACCTTCGTGCATTGTCATCTCTGACGAGTGGGAGAAGTTCCTCGAGGTTTTTCGCTGAAGTTCCCTCACGGATCATGAGGATCATACCGCTCTGGAGTTTTTCCATGCCTTCGCTACAATCAGAGGTTTCGTGGTCAGATCTGATGCCAGCTGAGAGGTAGCCCTGAAGATCATATCCCTTCAGAGAAGGTGCGTGACCGTCGATAACTCTGTCCCGGAAAAGGACCAGCTTTTCGAGAACGTCCTGATCGCCCATGAGAACACCCGGGTAGTTCATCATTTCGGCCAGCCCCAGGATCCTGGGCTCCCTTGTCAGTTCCTTCAGGTCCTTCGATGATAATTGGCCGCCGGATGTTTCAAGGTGCGTTGCAGGGACGCAGGACGGGGCCACAAAAAAGATGTCAAAAGGGATGGATTGGCTCTCCCTGAGCATAAAACGTATTCCCTCGATACCCATGACATTGGCAATTTCATGGGGGTCTGAGACGATGGCTGTCGTGCCATACGGAAGAAGGGCTTGAGCGAGTCTAGAGGGAAGAAGCATGCTGCTTTCAATGTGAAAGTGTCCATCCATCAGACCCGGCGTGACCCACCTTCCTGAAATGTCCACCTCTTCTTTTCCGTGATAGTCAGGGCCCAAACCCACAACAAAGCCGGCATGAACAGCCACGTCGCATTCCTGGATCATCCCGGAAAAGACATTCACGACCCTTCCCTTTTTTAGTACGAGATCAGCGGGTATCTCCCTTTTGCCGGCCTTGATCCGTTCTCTTAGCGCTTCTATCTCGCTATTCATGTTTACTCGTTATCACTGCTGTCCGAAATAGATCGAAAGCACGCTTCTAAACGAGCTAAGTGCCTGTATTTACAAGATGCCCCACGGTGCCCAAAATTCAGGTTCCCACCAGCACCGAGTCGCGAGCCATGCGGGGCTACGAAAATGGAGTCCGTGCTAAGGCGAGTGAAACCGATCCTTGATGCCGGCTTCATCGGGTCGTCTTACCAATGACCATCCAATCGCCCTCCAGATCGGAGGTTGTATCCACAAGGAGATGCACAATACTAAGGGCCGGATGGCGTCGCTTGAGATTTTCCAGATCAACAGGTTCAAATTTCTTTTTGTTATTCAGGTAGGCTCGTTCTGTCAGGGCATTGGATTCATAGTTCTCCCGGGTCCTCTCTGAGATTCTCCTCAGCGATACCTCTTGGGGACATTGTGTCTGCTGGATAACGAAGGTTTTGTCATGTTTTGCCGCGACCTCCGCAGCACGTCTCCGCAGGGACTGGGTGACGAAAGTGGCGTCCAGAATGATGCTTTCCCCTTTACCTGCGAGCTCATCGGCCATTCTGAACATTTCGTCATACACGAGCCTTCGCTTGTCCATGTTGGATGCCACTTTTTCATCGAAGATATCCTCATTCTTGAGAACCTCAAGGCGGATCATGTCGGTGCGCAATATCTTGTAACCTTTAAGCTTCGCGACAACCTCGGTTGTTTCTGTCTTGTAGGATGCAGGCAATCCGCAGGCTATCAATACGGTATCTGCACCCATTTCTGCGTTCATGAAATCTATGAATGGTTTGTTCATCACAGTTTCCCTTCTATTCTAAAAGTCAAGAATTATTCTCTGAATCCCGAATAGCGGATTCCTTCAAAGCGCTGCGCATAAACAGGATTGTAACGAAGCATTCGGCCTTCAAGGAGGTCATGCCGGTTTTCGAAAGGTGATATCTCGAAAAAACCCCACTGAGTTCCGCAGTGGCCAAATATTTGGGTTTACGCCACGGAACCCCTGGGCATTTTAGCCTTGCTTACTTAGACTGCAAATATTTGACCACCGCCCTCCAAGGCAATAGATATCACCTGGAGAAAACTGGGATGAGCAGGGAACGACAAATATTAGCCGACATAGACTACTCACTCGCCATGAAACAGACTTACGCAAAATCCTAACCGGGCAATCCTAAGAAACACTGAAATATTATAACATGTTTGTGTCACTTTGCTGACTTTTTCATGGCCCCGTTTCTTACCAAGGTTGTCGGAGCTCAGCGCCTGACGGCCCATGGGCTAACTGATATAGGAAAAGGCAAGTTGAAAATATGCCCTGGCCCTCTGAATCGCCTCCTCCTTTTCATCGTCGCCTATTGTTTCATCATCCGCCTGAAAGCTGTTCACTTTTCCGCGAACAAAGGCACGGTAGACCTTATAAAAAATGAGCAGGGATTCCACGTTCTCTTCATTTGTGAGCTTCTTGTAGGCTTCCCATAAAAGATGGGACAAGTTTACACCTCCATGGTAGTCCAGGTCCATGAGAAGGAAAGCGATGTCAGCGATAGCATCACTGTACCGGAAGCGATCGTTGAATTCGATACAGTCAATAATCTGAAGGTCTTCCGTGAGGCAGACATGCTCCATGTGAAGATCACCATGGCAATCTCTAATTCTTCCTTGTCTGATCCTTTCAAGAAAAAGATTTCTATTGACCCCATAAAAGTTGTCCGTCCAACGTTTGAGTGCCCCAAAGATCTCTTCCTGGACGGTTATCCCGACATACTTTTTGACCTGCTCAAAATTTTCATTTGTGTTGACCTTGAACCGCTCCGGTTCGCCATACGCATCTATTTCAGGATTCCTGAGGGCATTGAGATGAAATCGAGCGAGGACCTGGGCGATCTTGTGCAGGTGATCTTTTGTGAGTTCGCCCCTCTCAAACAGGGATTTCATCAGTTTTTCATTCGGGATCCGTTTCATTTTCACGGCGTATTCCACAATGTCCCCAGTGGTAACGCGCATGCTGTGACGCTTCCCATCAAATGTAATGGGAAGGACGCCTATGTAAACGTCTTTTGCAAGCCTTCTGTTCAGCTTGACCTCCTGGTGACAAAAATGGGCTCTTTTTTCCAAGGTCAAAAAGTCCAGGAACCCGAAATTGACCGGTTTCTTCACCTTGTAGACGAATCTATCTGCAACGAACACGATGGAGATATGCGTTTGAACCACTGAAACGTTTTTTGTCTCATCAGGGAGTGAAGCCGGGTCTAAGAGATCCTCTATGATGGAAGACATGGTTTTCCCCTTTGGATAGGTTTTTTGAGTGGTAGCCCTTTGCTTTCCACAAAAACCGCGGCAGAGAGCCCCGTCCGGAAGGGCGGGGAAGAATGGCGCGGGGAGCTTCACGTCACCGGGACCCCAAACTGTCCGGCCACATCAGCAGGGATATCCACCGTGCCCATGAGAACCGGGCTTTGGTGGCAATCCGAGCCTCCGGTGCGCATCAGCCCCAATTTCCTTGCGAAAGCGAGATAGGAGGCTGTTGTATTTGCATCATGCATGGAGTGCCAGCACTCCACACCGTCTATGTAAGGCAGCATCGCCTCCTCAATAATCTTTTGCTGTTCAGAGAGGGAATCGGTAAGGGAGATGAGAGATGTGCCTCTGGGGTCGTTCGGATGGGCCAGCATCAGTGTTCCCTGAGCACCCCTGATCAAGACTGAGGCCTCTTGCAGAGAAAGGGGCATTTTGGGGACATTACACTTGACGAGATACCTGTCAAACGCCTCCTTCTTATTGGCGACGATGCCTTGTTTGATCATGTAAGCGGCAATGTGTGGGCGACCAAAAGTGCCGTCCACCGAATTCTGGATCGCCTCCAGATCCTGCTGGGAAAAGGCTTGCAAGTTTTCCTTGATCAGCTCTTGGTTGATTTTCTCAAGGATGCGTTCCGCTCTCTCTTGCCTGTATTCTCTCAGTTCTTCGAGTTTGTCGATGAGAGGGGTGTACTGGATGTCATATTGGTAAGCAAGGAAATCGAGAGAAACGGCCTTTCCCTTCCTATACTTCGAATGGGAAAATGTGACGCTCAACTCCAGACCGTTAATGTAGTGGATGCCGTGTTGTTCGGCGAGGCTTTTTGCCGTTGCTTGTGCATCCATAGAATCGTGATCGGTAATGGAAATAAGCCCCATGCCTCTTTGATCTGCCTCGTGAAAAATCTCTTCTAGAGTCATACGGCCGTCCGAGCAATTGGAATGTATGTGAAGATCTATTCTCATGATCAGGAACCCGGCGTATACCGGTATCGTCACCCACAATCACCTTCCAGCCTGCATTCAGGGGGGATAAGGGCGACGAGCGTTCATCCTTACTTCGGTCAGCCATACGCGGCAACACACAAAAAAGTAAGAACTTCTGTCACAGTTTAGCTCTATGAAAATTCCGCCGGTCTTAGCCATGGGGCTCTCTTTTCAAAAACGAAAGGTCGCTGCCCGGGAACCAGCGTAAGGCCATGGGTGAGGCCCCGCAGGGGCGGGACAGGCAGGGCGGAGAGCCTCCTAGGAGCATCCATGCAAGGTGATGTATAGGATCGACTGATCAGGTCCTCCGCCCGCCTTTGCTACCCCTTTTTGCATAATTGCTCCTTGATGCCCTTCGTTTTTGAAAAGAGAGCCCCACGGCTAAGACCATCACCGAGCTGTTTCATAAGGCTGAAATGTTACGAACTTTTATATTAGGCCGGAAATCCAGGTCAAGAGGAAAAATTTTGAGGGGTACAGAGGCAGTGCGCCGCAGATGGAAACCCGCAGAGGACGCCCTCCATCGAGAAAAGAGCCATTTCTGGATGGAAACGCGTAAAGCGTTTCATAAATATCTTCACAAGGCTCAAGCCACCCCCACCCTGCCCGCCTGCTTGAAGGGGGAGGGCTTCGGCATGAGCTCAGCCGAACGGTTTGGGTGGGGGGTGACGCTCAGAAAGCATTGGAACGTTATTCTTGAAACCGCCGACCAGTTAGCGCTTTGAATTGTTTATCTTTTGTGGTAACAGTTTATCCGTCAAAGGGAAAAGCCGGGCCCTAAGCTGGATCGCTTTGATCTCGGTGCTAACTCGTCCGTGGCGTCCCCAGAGGCGGCATTGCACGAACAATGATCGTGTTCTAGGACAAACACTATGACAAAATCCCCCTTTATCAAAAGGGAGAAATGAATCGTCCAATTCCAAAGATCAGGGGAGATACGCTATGCTTCGCAGGGTTGAGGAAACCGCCGATTTTCTTGCCCCAGAACTGGCCATGCCACCGAAGATAGGCCTCATTACAGGAACAGGCTTAGGCGATCTGACCGGGAAGATGGAGATCGATATACGGATTCCATACCGTGAAATCCCCCATTTTCCCCAGTCGACCGCCGAGGGACACAGAGGGACGCTTGTCGCGGGGAGACTCGCTAAAAAGAGCGTGATTGCCATGGAGGGAAGATTTCATATTTATGAAGGGTATACACCCCAAGAGGTTACGTTTCCCATCCGGGTGATGTCCAAGTTGGGCATCAAAACCCTGCTCGTATCAAGCGCGGCCGGCGGTCTGAATCCACGCTTCGAACCGGCCGACCTCATGATTGTGACCGATCACATCAACCTCACAGGGAGGAATCCGTTAATCGGGGCCAATCTGGATGCCTTTGGACCTCGTTTTCCAGATATGTCGGAGGCTTACGACAGGGACCTGGTGACACTCGCCAGAGAAAAGGCCTTGGAATCGGCGATCTCACTGCGGCAGGGGGTGTATGTGGGCATTCCCGGGCCGAGCCTCGAGACACCTGCTGAAACCCGCTTTTTGCGAATGATCGGGGCTGACGCGGTCGGGATGTCCACAGTACCGGAGGTTATTGTGGCTGTTCACTGCGGCCTCAAGGTCATGGTCATCGTCGCCATCACCAATGTCAACCTGCCCGAGTCTATGAAGAAGACCTCTATCGAGGAGGTCATCGCCACCGCGGAAAGGGCCGGGCCGAAGCTTGCCCTTTTGTGGGAGCAGATCGTTGGGGCACTGCCGGGGTAGTCATTGGCCGGACTCCGTTGCTGCCAAACGGGGGCCTGGCCGGTCGGGCCCCAGATATTCTTAGGAGTGAATGAGGAACTCAGGGATTGTTTGCGTTTGGGTTATTTTGGATGACGAAGGGCACCTAGGATGAACGGGTTGGATTTGTTGATAGAAAACGGAACGATTCTAACTATGGACGCAAAAGGCTCCATCATCAGGGATGGTTTCTTGGGCATAAAAGGAGACACGATTTCGAGTACCGGCACGGATGAGGTTGAGAAGATCAGAGCCAAAAAAGTGATCGATGCAAAGGGTGGTCTTATCCTTCCGGGATTGATCAACGGCCATACGCATGCGGCCATGACCCTGTTTAGAGGGCTGGCTGATGACCTACCCCTTATGGAATGGCTGAACAACTACATCTTTCCGGTTGAAAGCCGGATGGACGGAGATTTTGTTCGTGTCGGGACCATGCTTGCTTGCGCGGAGATGATCATGTCTGGGACGACCACCTTTTGTGACATGTATCTCTTTGAGGACGAGGTGGCACAGGCGGCGCAAGAGGCGGGCATGCGATGTCTGGTTGGAGAGGTCCTCTATGATTTTCCCTCCCCCAATTACGGGCCTATAGAAAGAGGCCTCGAGTACTCGGAATCGTTGATCCAAAAGTGGCAAGATGATCCCCTCGTGTCGATCGCGGTGGAACCCCATTCTGTCTATACCTGCAGTCCCGATCTTCTCGTTGCAGCCAATAAACTGGCTCTGGATTATCAAGTGCCCTTGATCATCCACGTCGCCGAAACCACGACTGAAATCGCAGAGGTGAAGGAAAAATACGGCAAGAGACCCTTTGAGCATCTTGAATCGTTGGGGGTTCTTGGCCCCCATCTCATTGCGGATCACTGCGTGCATCTGGACGACCCAGAGATCAAGAGAATGGCAGAACATTCTGTGAAGGCGATAAACAATCCTGAGAGCAACATGAAACTTGCTTCCGGCATCTCCCCTGTCTTTAAACTGCTCGCGCAAGGCGTCACGGTGGCGTTAGGAACGGACGGGTGCGCATCGAATAACAACCTGGATCTTTTCGCCGAAATGGATATGGCTGCAAAGCTCCACAAGGTTCAGACCATGGATCCAACCGTATTGGATGCCTTTACGGTGTTGCGCATGGCCACGACCCAAGGCGCAAGAGCATTGGGTTTTGGGAGCCTCGTCGGTTCTCTCGAGGTAGGGAAAAAAGCGGATATTATCATTGTGGACACAAACAAACCCCATCTGACCCCGATGTATAACCCCTACTCCCACCTTGTCTATGCGGCGAAGGGAAATGATGTGAGTCATGCCATCATCAATGGCCGGTTGGTTATGGAGGATCGAAAACTTCTGAGCCTGGATCTTAAGGAGGTCTTGACAAGAGCAAAAGAGAAGTCGAAAGATGTGCTGAAATGGGTTTCAAAGTAGGACTTCTCTTAGGACCAACGTGCACAGAGGGAAGGAAAGATGGTTCGCCGCAATAAGCCTTTTGTAGCCCTAGGAAGTCGGTTGACGGGTGTTCCTGAGGTCATTACCCTTGGGGTGAAGCCCAATTTTCATGACTATACCCCCTATGAAAGGGCACTCATTTTTGGTTCAGAGATGATCCTCTACCCTACCCGTAACTACGCCCAGTTTTTCACCACCCTGGGCAAAAGTTTCTTTCCCAGTCTGGAGACCTGCTTATATGCCGATGAAAAAATAAAGCAGACCACCCTCTTCTATATGCTGGGCATACCCCATCCGCGAACCAGGGTATATTACCGTCTTCATCACCGGGGGATACTTGAAGATTTCACTTTCCCCTTCATTGCAAAACTACCAAGGGCTTCTGCGCAGGGAAAGGGGGTCTTTAAGATCGAGCATCAAGATCAACTTGAAAGATATCTGCGTCTCACCCATGTGGCCTACATCCAGGAGTATTTGCCTCATAAACGGGATTTACGGGTCATTCTGATTAACTATGAGCCTGTCCTGGCCTATTGGCGCGAGAGCGCGCCCGGCAATTTCAGAACCAACCTTTTTCAAGGAGGATCCGTCAATTTCAAAGGCATTCCCAGTGATGCCCTTGAACTGGCCCAGAAAACGGCCCGGAAGTGTCGCTTCAACGATGTAGGGCTCGACTTTATACGCCATGAGGAACAATGGGTCTTGATCGAGGCGAATATGAAATACGGGCGCAAGGGACTGAGAATGAGAGGCTTGGATCTCAAACAGATTCTCAGGGAAAAACTGCTCTCTGGGAAGCTCACGGCTTGTTCCGAGTCATGAAGAAAAATATACTAAAAGTCTCTGTTTTTTCTGCTCTTTTCATCTTTTTGTCGATTGTTGCCTCATTTGCCTTCGTCTACATCCAGGTATCCAGGGAAGCATCTGGGA
>JASFTV010000069.1:0-13268 GCA_050050615.1 Desulfobacteraceae bacterium | reverse complement strand
GGTCCGGTTGAGCGAGGAGTCGGAAAGGAAAATCATCCAGGCCCGCAAGCTTGTTGAAAGATGGATTCAAGAAGGAAAGACGATCTACGGGGTGACCACAGGTTTTGGTGCCCTGAGCGATGTCATCATTTCCAAGGACGATACCCGGCGCCTCCAAGAAAATATCCTGAAGAGCCACGCAGCGGGTGTGGGTCAGATCCTGGACAGTGAAACGGTTCGCGCGGTATTGGCTCTGCGTATAAAGGACCTAGCAAGGGCGCATTCGGGCATCCGCCTGGAGACGGTGCACCATCTTGTTGAACTCCTGAACCGGGATATCTGTCCAATTGTTCCAGAGAAAGGCTCTGTTGGAGCGAGCGGCGATTTGGCGCCGTTGGCCCATCTTTGCTTGGTGCTCATCGGTCTTGGAGAAGCTTTTTGTAATGGGCAGAGGGTGTCCGGGTCGGATGCATTGAAATTGTCCGGTATGACACCCCTACAGTTGGAAGCGGGGGAGGGTCTCGCCCTGGTCAACGGTACCCAGGTCATGACCGCCATCGGCGGGCTTGCCACGCACGATGCCATGAGGCTGTCCAAGACCACGGACATTGCGGCGGCAATGAGCCTGGAGGTCCTTATGGGGAGCAGAACCGAATTTGACGCCAGGATTCACCAGGCAAGGCCCCATTTGGGCCAGGGTGAGGCTGCGGACAACATGGCTCGCACAACGCAGAACAGCGAAATTATTACCTCCCACAAGGACTGCTCGCGTATTCAGGATGCCTATACCTTGAGGTGTTCTCCCCAGGTGCACGGGGCGAGCAAGGATGCGATTCGGTACACCAAAAAGGTCGTAGAGACGGAGATGAATGCGTCCACGAACAACCCCCTCATCTTCCCTGAATCCCAGGAGTTTCTGCTTGGAGGCAATTTTCACGGCCAACCGGTAGCGCTTGCCCTCGATTTTCTCTGCATGGCTATTTCAGAACTGGCGAACATTTCAGAGCGCCGCATTGAACGTCTCGTGAATCCTCAATTAAGCGGGCTCCCCGCTTTTCTGGTCAGTGATGGAGGGCTCAACTCGGGATTCATGATTGCCCAGTATACGGCGGCCGCTCTTGTTTCCGAAAACAAGGTCCTCTGCCAACCCGCCTGTGTGGACTCCATTCCCACCTCGGCCAACAAGGAGGATCATGTCTCCATGGGGACCATATCAGCCCGGAAATGCAGAGATATCGTAGGAAATTCAGAGCATGTCATCGCCATCGAGCTTTTGTGCGGGGCCCAGGCCATAGATCTATTCACCAATATGAAACCGGGGGAGGGGACTCTTGCCGCGTACCGGATCATCAGGAATGCCGTCCCTCATCTGGACAAAGATCGGGTCCTCGCCAATGACATCGAAACCGTGGTAGACCTGATCAGGAATGGAAAGTTCGTTCAAGAGGTTGAAAAGGTTATCGGAAAACTGAACTAACATCCACATGAACCCCCCTAAGTCTTAATTGGACATATTAAGGTTATTTCTGGAACATGATGCCAGAACATCCTTGCGAGGTGCCTGCGTCGGTGGCACATGAGGAAGTGTTGAGCAGTAGCGTTTAGTTCGGGGTTTCTGGCGCCTCGTGGCGCAGACCCAGGAAAGCATCTATCAGTCCAGCATTGTTGCGGGCCTCGACAGCGGAGCCTCTCCATACGACCTGGCCGGATTCCAGAACACAGATTTGCTCAGCCACATCAAGGGCCAATTGTGTGCTCTGTTCGACAAGAACGATGGTTAGGCCCCCACGCCTCAACTCGGCGACGGCTTCGTAACAGATGTCGATGATCTTTGGCATCAAACCGAGGGAGAGCTCGTCTACGAGGAGCAGCTGCGGCTCTGACATGAGGGCCCGTCCAATGGCCAGCATCTGTTGCTCGCCTCCGGAAAGGGATCCGGCCCTCTGACCCAGGCGCTCGCCGAGACGGGGGAACATGGCGAGCACCTTTTCCATGCCGATGTACGTCCGTTCCTTGGCGCGGCTGTATCCCCCGATGACGAGGTTTTCAAGCACTGTCAGGCTAGGAAAGAGGCGTCTTCCCTCAGGCACGATGGCAATCCCTTGTTTGACTCTGTCCATGGGCGAGCGGTTCGTGATATCTTTGCCCCTGTAGATGATGCGTCCTTCGTGGACGGCCACATGTCCGGCAACGCACATGATCGTGGAGGACTTCCCTGCGCCGTTGGCACCAAGCAGGACAGTGATTTCCCCCTGGGCTACGTGCAGATCAAGGCCATGAACCGCACGCATCGGGCCGTAGCCACAACTGAGTCTCTCAAGCCTCAGCATTCTGCTTTTCCTTTCCGATATAGGCTGTGCGAACCGTCGGATCCCGCATGACCTCTTCCGGGTCCCCGTCGGCAATCTTAAGCCCATTATCGAGCACGACGAGCCTTTGACTGACGCGGAGGACCTCGCCCAGATTGTGTTCGATCATGACGACGGTCATGCCCTCGCGGTTGATCGCGGTCACCGTGTCAGCCAAGCGGGCCGCTTCGACATGGTTGAGACCTGCCAAGGGCTCGTCCAGGAGGAGCAATTTGGGTTCGAGGGCCAGTGCCCGGGCCACCTCTAAACGTTTTAGAACACCCAGAGGCTGTCCGACGACACTCTTTTCGGCCAGATCTGCGATACCCACGGACTGAAGAAGCGTCACGGCCTGACGGCGCTCCGCTTTGCGGTCAAAGGAGCCCATGGCCCACAAAACATTGTGGATGCGGCGGTGACCCGCTGCCAAGGCCACGTTGTCCAGCAGGGTCATGGAGTGGAAGGGTCGGACGATTTGATGGGTCATGGCCAGGCCCAGACGGGCACGTCGGTTCGGAGGGAGACCTGTGATATTGCGACCGGACAGCAACACTTTGGCTGATTGCGGTGCTACGGTCCCTGTTATTGCCCGCAACAGGGTTGTCTTGCCAGCGCCGTTCGGGCCGATCATACTTATGAACTCGCCCTGTTCCACTTTGAAGGAGACATCGCTCAAGGCAACGACACCCCCAAAATGGACCGTAACCCTGCTGACTTCCAAGAGAATGCTCATATCACCCGCCTTCTCCCTTTGACTGAAATTTCTTGACTGCATCGCGGGCAAACCCGGCCAGCCCATCCGGCGCAAAGCGCATGACTGCGAAGAGCAGCGCACCGTAGATCAGAAGCTTGTAATCGCTGACAAAACGAAAGAACTCCGGCATCAGGGTTAAAATGACAGTCGATACGACGACCCCGAAAACCGAGCCAATGCCTCCGACAGCCACCATCGAGAGTATGGTGATTGAGGTAATGAAACCGAAGTCGTCCGGCACGATCAAACGAGCGAAATAGGCGTAGAGCCCACCGGCCAATCCAGCCATGGCCGTTCCCATGGCAAAGGCGGCCAGTTTGTAGGCTGCCACGTCGACACTGACCATGCGTGCGGTATCTTCGTCGTCAGCGACGGCGTCAAAAGCAAAGCCCATCCAGGAACGCCTTATCATGAGACTGAAGGCTGTCATTGATGCTGCCAGTAGGAGGACGAGGATGAGAAATCCCAATCTGCCCAAGCCGTGGGAGGGAATGGCGGAGACCCCAAGTTCACCGCCCAAGGCTTCTTGCTGGCGAACAATACCGAGAAAGAGGAAACCCACACCCATGGTTGTGATGGCCAAAAAGTCTTCCCGCACCCGGAGGCTGGTCAGCCCGACGATGATGCCTATGATGCCGGCAAGAATCAGCCCTCCCAGAAGCGTTCCCGGTAATGGGATACCCGCTTTGGCAAGCAAGGCTGCGGTGTACGCACCAACGCCGTAGAAAGCGGCGTGACCCAGGCTGATCTGGCCGCAGAATCCTGTGATCATGTTGAGACCTACCGCCAGAATGATGTTGATGCAGATCACCGTTGCCAGACTAATTTCGTAAATGCCCATGGCTCATCTCCCCGAGACCAGGCCTCTCGGACGCAGCATGAGGACGAAAATGAGAAAAGCAAAAGCGATAGCATCGCGGTCTAGAATATCTCCCACGTAAATGGTACCGAAAGCCTCGATGACGCCGAGAACCAGGGAAGCGATCAGGGTCCCGGTCACGTTACCCAAGCCGCCCAGGACGATAATGGCTAGGCACTTATAACTGGGCACACCACCCATGGTGGGTTCCACCAGATTGCTCAAAAGCGAGACGAAGATGCCGGCCACGGCCGCTAGACCGGAACCGATAAAAAAATTGAGATAACGCACTTTGATGGCGTCAATGCCGTAGGAAGCTGCGATTTCAGGATCATCCACCGTAGCTCGCCACGCCATGCCGATTCTTGTTTTTTTGGATAGATAAGACAATACGCTGAGTAGGCATACGCTGACAACCACCATCGTTACTTCCGCTGTGCGCAGATTAACGCCAAGGATTGTGATCTGAGACTGGAGGGGCGGGTTGAGGTAGGTCAGACCATAGGGACCGAAAATCAAACGGTAGACCTCCTCCATGGCGATAAAAAGGCCGATGGAAGCGATCAGCGGGACGTAAGGAGGACGATTGAGGATAGGTTGATAGCATAACCGGTACATGATCATGCCCACGACGCCTACGGCCGCGGCTGCCGCCGGTGTGGCCAAGATCAGGCTTCCTGTGGCGTTGGTGAGCAGGAGACCCAAGTATCCGCCAAGCGCGAACAAGCCGGCATGGGCCACGTGAAGGATGCGCAGAAGACCGTAAACCAGCGTTAAACCCACAGCGATGATCGCGTACATACTGCCGTATATGAGACCCTGCATGAACAGTTCGAGATAAAGCAGAAGAGCCCCCTTCTTTTTGGAGAAAAAATCCGGCCAAGATTCGCCCGGAAAAGCTAGGGCCCTTCCGGGCGTCGTCTGTTTACTCAGGCGGTATTACTGGGAGGGTGGTGCCAGCAATTCAGGATCGTCAATGATCGAATGCCTGTGCCAGTTGCCGCTTTTGACCACCTGCACTTGGACAGCTTTCATGCACTCGCCCAGCTTGTTAAACCTGATTGTGCCCGTAGAGACCTTGAGGTCGGTCCGGGCGATGGCATCGCGGATCGCGTCGGGATCGCTGGTCCCTGCTTTCTTCATCGCCTCGGCCACTACCATAATCGCTGTATGGGCGGAGGCAGCGACCATGTCGGTCTTGAACCCAGCCTTCTTTTCGAACTTGTCGATGAAGCTCCTGGTTTCGGGGACATTGGAATCACGGTCCAAAGAAGTGGTAATGATCACGCCCTCAGCAGCCTCGCCAGCGATCTCGATGAACTTTTGGGAGTCATATCCTTCCTGACCAATGATGGGCACTGTGATACCGGCGGCGCGGAGTTGACTGACTAGCGGCCCTGCTGTGAAATAGTACCCTGAGGCATAAATGGCGTCGGGGTTGTCAGCCTTGACCTTGGCTACGATAGAGCCGAATTGTCTATCCTTGATCGAGTATTCATACTCGTTAATGATCTCAACGCCGAATCTGGAGGCCGCCTCCCTGAAACCAGCTGCGAGCGACTTGCCAAAGTCATTCTGAAGGGTGATCATCACAACGCGGTTCTTTTTCAGGCTATCCCCGACGAGCTTGGCTCCGGCACGGCCCTGAATCTCACCTAGGAAGGAAGTGCGGAAGACATAGTTGCCAGCCCGGGTAATGTCTGGATGGATTGCATAAGCGGAGACATAAGGAATCTTGGCCTCCTGAAATACGCCCGCTGCAGAACGCGTTGGGCCGGAGTAGCTGCCGGATACCCCGACGACAACTCTGTCCTGACCAATGAGTTTGTTGGCTATGGGAATGGCCTGGGCCGGCTTGGCCTGGTCGTCGTAGATGACCAACTCCAGCATCTTTCCGTTGACGCCGCCAGCGGCGTTTACTTGATCTACAGCCAGCTTGGCGCCCTCCGAAGAAGACTTGCCGTCTGAAGCAGCAAAACCCGTCAACGGCGCATGAAATCCAATTTTGACTTTCTCAGCCGCATAAAGAGCACCTGACAAACCCAATGCCGCCACGCAGGCGACAAGCACAATGATCACCAGCTTCTTCATCATCACAAAACCTCCTTTGCTTTTACTTGATTGCGAAAAGAGTTCCCTACACATGATCCTTAGAAAAGTTACGCGTTGAGCAAACGTTATGATTTACGCCAGGGTTTAGCCACGGAGTGTGAGCCTCCTTGCCCCTGGACGGTTTCCACATGTAGAAAAGCGCTTCATTCCGGGTAAGGTTCCCTGGATATGACACGCACACCGTGCTTAATTACGTATCGGCAAGGGTTAAAACCCAAGCTGTAAGCCAGTTCGGCAGGTTCGGAAATATCCCAGACCACGAAGTCCGCGACCTTGCCCGGTTCGAGTGTCCCGATTTGAGCCTGAAGATCAAGGGCCTTGGCCCCGTTGCGCGTTGCACCTGCCAAGGCCTCCTCCGGGGTCAGTCTGAAAAGGGTACAGGCCATGTTGAGCATAAGCAGGAGCGAAGCCGCTGGGCTGGTGCCGGGGTTACAATCCGTGGCCACAGCCATGGTAACGCCCGAACCACGCAGGAGTTCTACCGGCGGAAGTTCTGTCTCACGAAGGGTGTAAAAGGCGCCGGGCAGCAGGACGGCCACAGTTCCGCTACGGGCCAAGGCTTTAACACCCACCTCGGAAATGTACTCCAGATGGTCCACGGACAAGGCCCCATATCTGGCGGCCAGGGCGGCCCCACCCTGGTTGGAGAGCTGCTCGGCGTGGAGTTTCACCCGCAGTCCGTGGTGATCTGCTGCCTTGAAGACGCGTTCTGTCTGTTCGGGCGAGAAGGCGATCTTTTCGCAGAATGCATCCACTGCGGCCGCCAGGCCTTGTGCCGCCACTTCAGGGAGAACCACCTCACAGACAAAATCGATATAGGCATCGCTTCTTCCCTCGAATTCGGGAGGCAGGGCGTGTGCGCCCAGGAACGTAGGGCTGACCGTCACCGGAAATCTTTCGCCCAAGAGCCGGGCGACGCGTAGCATCCGGATTTCCGTCTCAAGGTCCAACCCATACCCGGACTTGATCTCAACCGTTGTGACGCCCTCATTCAACAAAGAGATGACTCGGGCTGCGCTTTGCCGAAACAGGTCTTCAGTGCTCGCCGAGCGGGTGGCGGAAACCGTGGACAGGATACCGCCGCCTTGCCGGGCGATTTCCTCATAGGTTGCCCCCTGAAGCCGGAGCTCGAACTCGCGGGCCCGGTTGCCCCCATAGACAAGATGGGTATGGCAGTCCACCAGTCCAGGAGTGATCCAGGCTCCTGCGGTCTCATAGACCTCAGCCGATCTGGACGCCATTTCCGAGGGCAAATCCTTCCTCTTTCCGACCCAGCTGATTTTGCCGTCGGATACGGCGATCGCCCCGTCTTCAACCGCACCATAAGGAAGGCCAGGCATCATCGTCGCCAGGTGCGCATTGACCCATAGGGCGTCAATCACTTCCGGGAATGGTTTGTCAGGAGAGCTCAATCTGCCTACCTTCTTGTGCAAAAATCGCTTCTCACTCCCTTTTTTGAAAGGGGAGAACATTGACACTCACGGCATGAGGTGAACTCCTTGAGAGTCCCTGAAAACGGAAGCCGGCCTTTCGCTGGCTCCGTCCTTGGACCAAACTAGCGGGCGTGACCGGGTTCAACACAAACTGGATCTCATCCTCCAATGAACCCCCGGTCAGGTTCGACCAAGGCCCCGCTCAACAGCCTTGCTGAGTCCCTCCACAGAATTTGTGATCTGAGAGAGCAAATCGGAGAGCTCGGTCTCCAACTCACGACAAAAAGTCTCGTCCTCAATGCTCGACAGGTTGATGCGGACATTATACGCCGCACCGACGGCGGCGGCCCGGATCAGCTGGGCCGAAACCCCGGCATCTGTGATGCAGTTCGGGTTGCCTTTCGCCAGAACTTGCTGAACCAGGTCCAACAGACCGGCCACGGTCCGGAGGGTCTCCATAGGGACGAGGGCTGCCTGTTTATAGGCGGCCTGGACGGCTCTTTGTCGATGGGCTTTCTGGTCGTCATTTTCTTTGGGCAGTTTAAGGGCGATCATGACCTGGTTGTAGGCCTCAGTATCCGTGTCCACCAAGGTTATCAAGCGTCGCGCCAGTTCATCAGCGCTATTACGGACGTGTTCCATCTCTTCCCAGGCGTCTCTGTGTTTCTCTCTGCCTAGAGTGAGGCGCGTGACCATGGCGCAGAGAGCCGCGCTCAGAGCACCGGTCAAGGCGGCCACACTGCCCCCGCCCGGTGTGGGGGAGTCACTGGCTACTCTGTTGAGAAATTCATTCAAGGTGAGTTCGGCCAGGCTCATTGCCCAATCCCCTTATTCCTTTTCTCCGAGCAAGTCCAGAAGGGCCAGTTCGATCACCTGTTTCGGGTCAAAATTGGCTATTTGAAGATAATAGGCTACGCTATCGAGAAGCGCTGCAGCCGGGATCATGCCATAGACTTCAGTTTCCACCAGTGAAACACCCCAGCGTCTGGCTTCCATCCGGATCAGTTCCACTACCCGGTAGAGGGCGTTCTGCTCATAATCGACGATGTTCATGCTCACCTGGGTGAGCCCTCTGTCTTCCAATGCCAGACCGATGCCCTTGACATGGCAAAGTCCCCCGCTGGAAGCGCGCACCGCCTTGGCTATCTCCTTGGCCACGTTGATGTCGGTTGTGTCCAGGTTGACGTTGAAGGCGATCAAGAACTTTCGGGCCCCGATCACGGTCGCCCCTGCGCTGGGGTGTAGCTTCGGTTCCCCCACGTCAGGGTGTCGCTCCGGGTTGGTGATTTCGTCCTTCAAGCCTTCGTACTGGCCCTTGCGGATGACCTCCAGACGGCGTCGTCCCGGCCTGAGGGCGGCCTCCTCATAGAAATAGACCGGAACGCCTGTCTTTTCATGAAACCGTCGGCCAAACGCATGGGCGAGCTCCACGCATCCTTGCATGTTCATGTTCTGCAAGGGCACAAATGGAATCACATCGATCGCCCCGATGCGGGGATGCCCCCCTTGGTGTCGCTCCAAATCTATCCTATCGATCGCCACGCGGCAAGCCTCGAGAAGGGCGTCCTGGATCGGATCGGGCTGTCCTGCCAGGCTGACCACCAACCGGTTGTGGTCTCTATCAGCCCTGTGATCAAGGAGCACACATCCCTTTCGATTTCGAAAGGGTTGGACAATAGCCTCAATGACAGACTCATCACGGCCTTCGCTAAAATTGGGCACACATTCAATGATCGCATTAGGCATGGCTAAAGCCTCCTAAACAAGTCCGGCAGTAAATTTGTATCTATACTCTAACCCAGGAAAGAGCACCCATAAATCCCCTCTGTCTCCCTTTTACGAAAGGGGAGGATTTCTTGTTCCCCCTTCATAAAGAGGGGACAGAAGCCTGCCCGCCATCGACTTTGCTTCCCCGGCCCGGGGAGATGAGGCGGGTGGATTTTGCCAGGTTCTTGCCTCTTGAAGCATCGATCTCGTGATTCCACATATGCCCGAAGGGTGAAATACAAAGGGCAGCTTAAGCTTCCAAACAAGCGCACGGATCAAAGATAGTGACGGGAAAAGATTGTTCTTGCTCAATCAGGTTTATACATATTGATCATCGGTATTTTGACGCCGCGTTCTTTGGCCACTTCTATGGCCCGGTCATAGCCTGCATCGGCGTGACGAATGATGCCGGTACCAGGGTCATTTCTAAGAACCGTGCTGACCCTGAATTCTCCTTCCAGACTGCCGTCCGCAACCGTGACCTGACCTGCGTGAAGGGCGTAACCAATTCCAACCCCGCCGCCGTCGTGAAATGAGACCCAACTCGCGCCGGAAGCCACATTGACCATGCAGTTGAGCAAGGCCCAATCAGCCACCGCGTCAGACCCGTCTTTCATAGCCTCCGTCTCCCTGTACGGAGATGCGACAGAACCGCAGTCCAAATGGTCTCGGCCAATGACAATCGGGGCTGAAACCCTTCCTGAGGCAACAAGATCATTGAAAATCCTTCCAGCCCTGTCCCTCTCGCCATAGCCCAGCCAGCAGATGCGAGCCGGAAGCCCCATGTGAGCCACCTTCTCCCCAGCCATCTGCAACCACCGGACCATCCGCTTCTTATCTGGGAAGGTCTCCATAAGGGCTTGGTCCGTGACTGCAATGTCCTGAGGGTCTCCGGACAGGGCAGCCCAGCGAAACGGGCCTTCACCTTCACAGAAAAGGTCCCGGATGTAGGCAGGTACAAAGCCGGGATAGTCCATGGCATTTTGGACGCCCCGTTTTTGGGCCTGAGCTCGCAGATTGTTGCCATAGTCAAAGGCAACAGCACCGCGGGCTTTCATGTCCAGGATCGCCCGGCAGTGCGCAGCCATGGAATCCAGCGCCATATCGATGTACTTTCTGGAATCGCTTTTGCGCAGCGCCAATGCGGCTTCATAGGTCAAGCCTGCTGGCACGTATCCGTTCAGCTCATCATGGGCACTGGTCTGGTCCGTCACAACATCCGGAACAAAGCCCCGCTCGATCATGGCAGGCAAAACATCGGCTGCATTGCCCAAGATACCGATAGACAGGGCTCTCTTATTATCTGCCGCCTTTCGGGCCATAGCGATCGCCTCATCGAGGTTCTCGGTCATAGTGTCGAGATAGCGGGTATCAAGGCGCCTTTGAATCCGATTCCGATCTACTTCCACACAGAGGCACACACCCTCATTCATGGTCACAGCGAGGGGCTGCGCGCCCCCCATTCCCCCCAGACCGGCGGTGACGACGGTCTTGCCTGCAAACTTGCCGTTAAAATGCTTCTCCGCAATTGCTGCAAAGGTCTCGTATGTGCCTTGGAGAATGCCCTGGGTGCCTATGTAGATCCAAGAACCTGCTGTCATCTGGCCGTACATCATAAGGCCTTTCTTATCCAGTTCATTAAAGTAATTCCAGTTGTCCCAGTGTCCGACGAGATTAGAATTGGCGATGAGCACCCGGGGAGCATGGACATGGGTCCTGACGATGCCAACAGGTTTGCCCGACTGAACCAGAAGCGTCTCATCGTTCTCCAGATCGAGAAGAGACTGGACAATCCCATCAAAGCAGGCCCAATTGCGGGCGGCTTTACCGGTACCGCCATAGACGATGAGCTCTGAGGGCTTCTCACCGCATTCAGGGTCCAGATTGTTACAAAGCATTCTGAGCGCACCCTCCTGGTGCCAGTCCTTGCAATGCAGTTCCTTTCCCCGTGGAGCGCGTACGGGGCGGGCCTTGCCGCTTCCGATTTGTAGCTCCTTGATCAGAGCATCTTTTGAGGATCGTTTCATCTTCTAGAACTCCTTTATAGAATGCAATTTACATTGAGAGTTAGAAGCCCCATCCTTTGCGCCGAGCCTGAAACGCATGGCTATGCCATGACAATCCGACTGATCCGGCCATGCCCATTTTTTCGGTTTCCTGTGCATTCTTAGAAAAATTATGAGTACGAGTCAAGACTTATAAGGAGCTCTTTAAGGGATGACAAAGCTCTGTCATCGCTTAACAACTTTTATCCGCTTTCTTCTTAATGCCATGCGGAGGATTTCGATGACGCTCTCCTGTATATCCTCCCAGGATGAAGCTGTTTCTTTCTTGACGCATATTTCTTTCGGTTTGATCTGCACCGATATGACGCCGGGGATGGCCATGATTTCTCTGACAGTCTGCGCGCCAATGAGGCCCAGCGCTTTCAACGCTTCCTCAGATTCCTTTGTCAGGGGCTTCTTGAAATGCTCCACACGAGGGGCGGATACTTCCTCGTGGGTGAGAAAGGATTTCATTTGAGGGTTTGGGTGGTGATAGATGACGATCTCCGGTTCATTCATAGTATTGCCTGAGGCAAGATAAGGAAGAGAGGTGTCTATTTTAGAACCTCAGAAGAGAAGGCCACGCCAAATGCACCATTCAATAAGACAAAACCTTTGTGATATGTCAAGCTATTCTACAAAAACCGCGGCAGGGAGCCCCGTCCGGGAGGGCGGGGGTGAATGGCGCGGGGGGCTTCACTCTATTTCAATTTTGGGTAAAATAGAGAATAAGCCAAATCCCTTGACACCGGAAAGGGCCTTCTCATATGTTTCTAATGGAAAGAGGAAGGATCATATCAGGTCGTTCTCACAGCTTGGAAAAGGAGGCCGCCATGGCGGAAAAAAGGCGAAGAGCGCTTGTCTCCTGCGCTTCTTGTGATTTGGACAGAGACTGGAGAATCTGCATGAGAGAAGATGGGATAGGCTCGAAAAGATGCCCTACCTTGACTCACAAGCAGGTTCTGAATGATGCTAACAAGGAATACGAGCAGTCGGAAATTGGCGAATTTGCGCGGCAGGCTTCCATCCAGGAAGGCGAATGTTATGCCAATCGCCACCAGCGCCCTTATATCATGCAACCCACGAAGACCCGAATTGTCGAGATCTGTGAGTTTGCAAAGAAGATGGGATACAAGCGTTTGGGGCTTGCCTTTTGTATAGGTTTCATCAATGAGGCGGCCGTTGTGGAAGAGATTCTCAACGCGAACGGTTTTGAGGTGGTTTCGGTATTGTGCAAGGCGGGCAGGACGTCGAAAGAAAAAATTGGCATAGAAGATGAGGAGAAGATATTCCAGGGGACTGATGAGTCCATGTGCAACCCTATTTATCAGGCGAAAGTTCTCAATCATGAGAAAGCGGAGTTTAATATCTTGCTGGGATTGTGCGTGGGTCACGATTCTCTTTTGTTCAAGTTTGCAGAGGCCCCGACAACTGTTTTGGCGGTTAAGGATCGCGTGACCGGGCACAATCCATTGGCAGCCGTCTATCTGTCGCCATCCTATTACCGAAAACTCAAACACCCGGAAGTCCTGTAGAAACACGAGGCGAAATTCTAATCGGACACGGCTTGGGTACCCTTCGAGTTTACTCAGGGCCAGAGGCAGGGCAGGCTCTGAGTGTATCGAAGGGTTTATCCTGAGTCCATCGAAGGGAGCCTGCCGAACGGGTAAATTTCGGGAGAAATCTTGATAACCCATTGGGATTGTAAGATTTCTCCCCCCGTTTGCACGGGGGTCGAAATGACAGTATGGCCGCAGTATTTAGGAAACGTCCTATATAGATGCTCGAAGGACCAATTCTCAGGGTAGAAAGCGACAAGTAGGCCTCTTTGCTGCCAGCATGGGCTACGCCGAATGAAGAAATCCCCCTCGATCCCCTTTACGAAAGGGGGAAGAGGGATTTGCTGTCTTACATGACCCTTCATAAAAGGCGAGGATACGCGACAAAGGGGGAAATGCCTCTATCACCATT
>JASFTV010000068.1:0-13283 GCA_050050615.1 Desulfobacteraceae bacterium | reverse complement strand
TTGTCACCCCTATCCTTTGCTACGCTTTGGGCGTCGGTACCCGAGGCAGGAGCCCGGTGCGTTAGTAGCGCACGCCGGGATCTGTGCGGGGGGTGCCCCGTAAGGGGCATTCCTACCGCGACCCTTCCACAAAGAGTTCAAACGCAGCACAAAACCCATAGGGAAAGTTCCTACGAACCTGCCTTTCCTAAAAAGACTGGCAGAGACAAATTTCACACAAAAACGTTGACAGTACCTAAAAATGGATGTCTAAAAGAACTCGGTTGTTCTTGTTGGTTTTTTGAATTGAATAAGGCAAAGCCTTGTTTGGAATAACAGTGGACTACTTAGTAACACAGAATATCTATCGATCCCCAAAGCAGCGGCCATCCTGGTTTGCACGGAAGGCTCCTACTTGGATCTTCTATTCGAAGGTGATTTTCATTGTGCTGAAAGCCTTTAGATTATCAAAAAAGGGGGATTACACTAGCGAAAGATGGGTTCAGAGTAGTCTCGATGTCCTTAAGGCACTTGAATCCGTTGGCGTTATATTCGAAGCAGAAAATGTCGTTGCTTTTCAAGACCTTGAAACCCCATGCGTATTCGTGAGCAATCACATGAGTATTCTGGAAACATTTGTTCTGCCCTGCCTAATTCAACCTCATCGTGATGTTACCTTTGTCGTAAAAGAGAGCCTGATTAGATACCCTTTCTTCAAACACGTCATGGTCAGTCGTAACCCTATTGTTGTTGGCAGAATCAATCCCAGGGAAGATCTAAGAAGCGTTTTGGAAGAAGGGCAGAAGCGCTTGAGCAAGAATACATCTGTCGTTATTTTCCCACAAACAACACGTAGCGTCTATTTTGACCCGGAAAAATTTAATACCCTGGGCATAAAACTTGCCAAACGCGGAGAAGTGCCCATAATACCGATTGCTTTAAAAACAGACGCCTGGGGTCTTGGCCGGCGGCTTAAAGATTTCGGAGAAATCAATCCGGCAACACCTGTTCGAATTTGCTTTGGCGATCCGTTATACGTGACAGGCAAGGGCAAGGCGGAACATAACCTCATTGTTGAATTTATTACAGATAAATTAAACGCATGGCGTTGACTGATATACCGTTTGAATAGACTTGATAATATGTAGAAAATGGAAGAGCCCTTAACACAGGAGACTACACTACTACACTGGATGTGAGGGGTTTGCGTGAGGATGAACGGGAACAGACAGGAGGATGCCTCGATGAGTTCCGGAAGAACATGAACGAGAAGAAATTCTAAAGGCTTGAGCTATATGGGGATGGTTAAGCAATTTTGCGAGGTTTGCAAGAAAGAGCTTGATATGAAAGTTCTAAGCAAGGACACTCATAAGGATTTCATCTGGTGTCAGTGCCCTGAATGTAAAGGAATTTCGCCGAAAAGAAACCGAAGGGGAGGCATTAGAAAGAAGAATCCCAGTAAAGACCCGCGAAAATAATGCGTGCATAATTTGTGGAATCGACAAAGGTGTAAACAGATTTTATTGTAAAATATGTCATTCAAAACTATCAAACGAATACGAGTCTGAGGACTATGGCATAAACATACCGGTCTAATTTGAGCCTTGAAAAACCGAAATGCCAGAAGAAAAGCTATCAGGCAATATTGCCTTGGGGCTGTGGGGATAACCCTTCAGTGGATCGATTACCTTCGTGTAATCGATGAGGAATTTGATTTTAAAGAACTTGAATTATGATAAGCATTTTGGAAATGATCCCATGAAAAGAGCCCACAAGATACTTTCCTTTGTTATCAGGCAAACCCTCCCAACACCAAGTTAAGTGTCGGACTTTTTAGTGTAAAGTGATGATTTATGCGGCCAGAAAAATTATATATGTTACATATTCTGAATCCATCATTAAGGAATAGAGGTACCAAGGATAATGTCCCAGGCACGCATCATTGGAACAGGTTCATCAACACCGAAAAGGATACTATCTAATAAGCATCTCGAAAGCATAGTAGATACCAGCGATGAATGGATCACACGGCGTAGCGGCATCAAAGAGCGGCGCATCGCGTCAAACGGGGGAAAGGAAAGCACCACTGATTTGGCCACCAAAGCCTCTTTAAAGGCCATGGAGATGGCGGGGATTTCCCCCGAAAACCTGGACATGATCGCGGTGGGCACCGTGACGCCAGATCGTCAATTTCCTTCCGCGGCGTGCATGGTTCAAAAAGCGCTACATGCTGACAATGCCTTCGCTTTTGACGTATCCGCCGGGTGTTCGGGTTTCCTGTTTGCCCTCACCATGGTTAATAACGCCATCCAATGTGGGATGTGTAGAACCGCCCTTGTAGTTGGTGTGGAGCGGCTGTCGAGTATCATAAACTGGCGGGATCGAAGCACGTGCGTGCTGCTGGCTGATGGGGCCGGGGCAGCTGTGGTTGATTCTATGACAGATCAGGGTGGAATTCTGTCCACTCATTTGAAATCGGACGGAACGTTGTGGGACCTTCTGTATTCTTCATATGGCAATTCTTACACTCCAGAAATTCTGCAAAACTTAGACATAAAGCCTTTTCACCTGAAGATGGAGGGGAGCCGTCTTTTCAAGAGGGCGATTGAATGTCTGTCCTCAATTGCCAGGGAGGCGTTGCAACACAACGCCCTTTCCAGCGAAGAGATCGATCTTGTCGTCCCTCACCAGGCCAATATACGAATCATTCAGGGTCTGGCAAACAACCTTCGGATTCCCATGGAGAGAGTGTACACGAACATCCATAAATATGGGAACACTTCTTCGGCTACAATACCAATCGCTCTGGATGAAGCCAACCGGAAAGGCCTGCTGAGCAAAGGTGACCACGTGCTTCTCGTCAGCTTTGGGGCAGGGTTAACCTGGGCGGCCTCAATACTAAGGTGGTCCATCTCTTAACACCTTTTATCAAAAAGCAATAGCGGCAAGTCTCGTTGTAGTATTAGGCTTTCAGGGAAGGATTCCAACGCAGGGCTCCATGTATTGTTAAGGAGGCCATCCAACCGGGCGATGTTTTGATACCCGAGGAGGGGGCCAGCGTCAGGTCGGTGTTAAAAAGATTCGTTCTCCACCTGCGCAATATGCGGTTGATCGGGGGCGATACGGTCATCACCGCTCCTTTGTTGTCGCTGTTAGGATTTTTCCTTCTTCACGGTTTGCAGGATGTTCCTTGGCTCACCATCGCCAGCTTGCTACTGGTCGGCCTTCTGCTCACAGCTACTATCTTTGGGCTGAACAACCTTGCCGATGCAGAGATCAACGCTTGCGACCCGCTCAAGCAGACGAGGCGCATCAATCCGATCGCACTGGGCCAACTGACGCGAAGGGAGGCGATGATTCCGCTGCTGGGTTGCGGCCTGCTAGCTCTGGGGCTGGCAGCCTGGCTATCGATCCTCCCTTGGGCATTGCTGGCCTTGAGCATCGCCGCCCTCTATTCGCTGCCGCCGGTCCAGCTGAAAAAGCGGGCCGGCCTGGACCTGCTGGCCCACAGCCTGGTGCCGCTTTCTATCTTGTTAATGGGGATGGCAGCCGCTGAGGCAAACCACCCCCTGCGTGCGGCCGTAGGGGCGGTCTTTGTAGGCTTGATCTCGGCCAAGAGCGAGACCACCAATCTCATCCGCGACTATGAATCGGACCGCGAACATGACATAGGGACAACGGCGGTTCGCCTGGGGGACCGGACTGTCTGGTGGCTGCGGCTGGGCCTGCTCCTGGCAGCGGCGGGACTTCTCATCTTTGCCGGCTGGTGGGAGGCTTTGAGCCTATTCCCCGCCTTGCTGGTAGTGGCCATCGTAGCTTTGGAGATTCTGGCCATCTTTAGACCAGGCTATTACTTACCAACACAGCGATTGCTGTTCAACCTGAGCTATGCTGCCGGTGGCGCCGCCTTTGTTCTGTTGAGTAGTTAGTTTTCGTAGAAAAATGCCCCTCCATGGACCTATCCCGGCGAAAAATGTGCAGCCACAACATCGTGGGCTGCCTTTGTCTTTGACACACAATGGAAGATTCCCTATACTTGGCTCCGCAGAAAGGGAGTTCTTATCACTAATCTTTCCCCGCCGTTTAATGAAAAAAAAGCGCAAATAGTCAGATGTTCTGGCAGCAATTCACAAACTGGGTAAATCTAGGTGCCATGTATGCGCTTCTGGCCATAGGTTATACCATGGTCTACGGGATCATCAAGCTGATCAACTTTGCTCACGGCGAAATCTTCATGTGCGGAGCCTTCTTTACATGGTGGCTGATGACGGCGCTGTCCATTCCATGTCCTCTGGCTGCTTTGATCGGCATCCTACTGGCTACGCTGCTCGGTATCGCGGTGGAGCGTATCGCCTACCGGCCGCTGCGAAATGCACCGAGGTTTGCCGTGGTCATCAGTGTCCTGGGGATGTCCATTTTCCTTCAAAACATGGCGAGGATTACATGGGGTGCCGAATTTCAGGTTTTTGACGTCGATTTCGGATTAGCGCCGCTGTTCATCGGAAATGTGATCATTCCGTTTAAAAAGGTTTTTATACTCAGCACCTCTCTTGTTCTGATGATCGCCTTGGCCCTTTTCGTGAAAAGAACCTACCTTGGAAAGGCAATGAGGGCGACCGCTGCTGACTGGGAAGCCGCCGAAATGATGGGCATCAGCGTCAACATGGTGATTATGCTTACCTTCGCCATCGGGTCGTCTCTTGGCGCTGTGGCTGGAATCTTTTTTGCGATCAATTATAACAGCATTGATCCCTATATGGGATTCAACGCCGGTATGAAAGCTTTTGCAGCCGCCGTATTAGGCGGTATCGGGAATATATACGGGGCCATGATCGGCGGTATCTTTCTGGGGATATTCGAAGGCGTGGGAGCGGCCTATGTGTCATCCATGTACCGAGATGCCTTTGCGTTTGCCGTGTTGATTTTGGTGCTCATATTCAGACCTGAAGGTATTTTGGGGGAGTGAAAGTCAGGTGAATGGGTCAAAGCTAGATGATCTGCACGGTGGATCCCAGGTCACAACGGGGGACAACTTATATAAGGAGAGTCCTCTGATTCGTGTATCCGGTCTTTTGGCCGCCTCTAGATGGTACATAAAGATTCTGATCCTCATTGCATGCCTCGCGGTTCCATTTATTATCAAAAGCAACTATGCCATGCGCATTATCATCTACATCAACCTTTATATCGTTCTTGCGCTGGGATTGAATGTGGTCATGGGGTTCACAGGCCTCCTCAATATCGGCCATGCGGCGTTTTATGCCACAGGGGCCTATACAACGGGCATCCTGATGACCAATTACGGAATCTCATTCTGGATGACCCTACCCGTTGGAATGGCCATCGGGGTTATCTTCGGTTTGATCATCGGCTTTCCTACCCTCAGACTCCGAGATGACTACTTGGCCATGGTCACTCTCGGCTTCGGCCAGATTGTCTATATCATCGCCAACAACTGGATGGCATTGACCCGCGGCCCCAGAGGGATCCCCGCGATCCCCTCGCCCACGATCGGCTTCCATCGTTGGCAGATAACGATCGATAACTATACTTCCTACTATTATCTGATTCTGTTCTTCGTGCTATTGACGGTCTATGCGTGTATTCGGGCAAGGGATTCCAGAGTCGGTTTGGCGTGGAGGGCCATTCGGGAAGATGAGGACGTGGCTGCGGTCATGGGAATCAATCTTGGATTTTACAAGACGATGTCCTTCGCCTTCTCCGCCGCGCTGGGGGCGCTGGCAGGAAGTTATTTCTCTGTATTTCAGAATTTTGTCAGCCCGAACAGTTTTACCATCCTGGAATCGGTGATTATCATTACGATTCCTATTTTGGGAGGACTCGGCAGTATCCCCGGAACGATTGTCGGTGCGCTGATGATGATCGGTATACCCGAAATCTTCAGGGCTGCCAGTGAATACAGGATGGTGGCCGTCGGGGCGTTCATGGTTTTGATGATGATTTACCGGCCGGAAGGGCTACTC
Source organism: Desulfobacteraceae bacterium (assembly GCA_050050615.1). Classification (GTDB taxonomy): domain Bacteria; phylum Desulfobacterota; class DSM-4660; order Desulfatiglandales; family HGW-15; genus JASFTV01. The sequence goes on along the minus strand of JASFTV010000068.1, from coordinate 7,320 downwards.
GGAAAGAAGCTCTATCAGCCGACGTACAAGGCTTAAGCTTATGATGCTTCTATCTGTTCGATCTCTTACCAAACGGTTCGGCGGTTTGACAGCCCTTAAATCCTTCGACATTGAGGTTGAGTCAGGAGAAATTGTGGGCATCATCGGTCCAAACGGCTCCGGGAAAACCACTTTTTTTAACGTCCTCACCGGTATGCACAAGGCCGACAAGGGGGAGATTTACCTTGAAGGGGCCGGGGGAAACCTTCTAGAAATGAAAACCCATAAGATCATTTACCGGGGTATTGCCAGGACCTTCCAGAATCAAAGGCCCTTTAACAATTTATCGGTTCTGGAGAACTTGATGGTCGGCGGGCATTGCCAAACGCGGGGAGGAATCCTGTCGGCCCTTTTCAATCTTCCCGGACCTCGCAGGGACCGCGAATGGCTGAAGGAGCGGGCTAACGAGGTGATGAGGATTTTCGGTGATCGCCTGATCTCCATGAAGGACAGTCCGGCATGGACCCTTTCTTATGCTAACCGAAGGCGCTTGGAAATCGCAAGGGCTTTGATGTCGAAGCCGAAGCTCCTTCTCCTCGATGAACCCACAGCCGGTATGAACCCGGCAGAGTCCCTTCAACTGATAAAAAACATTTTGAATATCAACAGGGAGGGTATTACCATATTCGTAATAGAACATGATATGAATTTCATAAAGAACCTTTGTAGGCGCATTGTTGCGCTGGATTATGGCATGAAGATCGTTGAAGGAACCTTTGCCGAAGTTCGCAATCATCCTAAGGTTATCGAGGCCTATCTGGGGCGGGATTAAGGCATGCTCTTGCGGACCGGGGGATCATGAAAGCAAGTATCTAGATCATGTTGAAGTTAAAACACGTGACAACCTATTACGGCCCGATTAGGGCTTTAAATGATGTCAACATTGAAGTCGGCGAAACTGAGATTGTCTGTCTGCTCGGCGGAAATGCCTCAGGCAAATCGACCACCATGAGGACGATTTTGGGTATCGTAAAACCGGCCTCCGGTCGGGTCGAATTCATGGGAGAACGCATTGACGGACGCTCGACCCATGCGATCGTCCGCAAAGGCATCTCGCCGGTTCCCGAAGCTCGAAGAATATTCGCCCGTCTTACTGTGAAGGAAAACCTTGAAATGGGGGCTTTCATCCACAGACGGGATCCAGACTACGATTTCCATGCGGAAATGGCAAAGGTCTTTCAGCTTTTTCCTAGGCTTAAGGAGCGGCTGAATCAGGATGGCATAACTTTGAGCGGCGGCGAGCAGCAGATGTTGGCCATTGGTCGTGCTCTGATGGCCAAACCGAAAATGATCATTATGGACGAACCGTCCATGGGACTCTCTCCAAAACTGGTAGGCGAGGTATTCGGCATCATTCAGGAGGTCAGTAAAATCGGGATTCCCATCTTTGTGGTCGAACAGAATCTGAAGAAAGCCCTTTCCATTGCAGACAGAGGATACATCCTGAATGGCGGGGAGATCGTTATGGAAGACTCGGCCAAGAACCTTTTAACCAATGAAGATGTCATCAAGGTTTATTTGGGAGAAGCATAGGACTTCTTATTCATCACTTTAACGAGAGGAGGATATGATGAAGAAGAAACTTACGTTCGTGTTGCTGGCATCGGTTTTGGGCCTGATTCTTGGGACGACCGCTATGGCCGCTGATACGCTTGGCCTGGGCCTATGTGCCCCCATGAGCGGAGGGGCGGCTTCCTGGGGAAAAAAGGCGGAAATAGGCACAAAATTCGCCATTGACCGGATCAATGCTGCCGGTGGCGTCGTGCCGAGATGTGAAGACAAGCCGTGGATGCTGGAACTGGTCGAGGTGGGCGATGACAAGAACGACCCGCGAGAAGGGGCGTCCATTGCCCAGCGTTTCGTGGATAACGAAAAAATCCTGGCCATGATCGGCCCCATCACGAGTACCGTAGCCCTCGCCGGAGCACCCATACTGAACAAGAACGGTCTCGTGCAAGTCGCCATCGGTGCAACGGCTCCGGTCTACAGCCAGGCAGGCCCCTACTCTTTCCGTGTCGTACCCACGGATGCCTTTCAGGGACGATATATCGCCAAGTGGGCCAAGAACCAGGGGAAGTGGAACCGCTATGCCACCATTTACGTAAATGATGATTACGGCCGGGGGCTAAACGAAGTATTTACGCACGCCATGAAGGAACTGGGCCTTTCTGAAAAAGCGCTCGTCGCATCGGAAGCCTATCTGCCCAATGATACCGACTTTTCAGTACAGCTGGCTAAAGTCAAAAGTCTGAATGCGGATGCCCTGTTTATTGCCGGTCACTACAAGGAAGGGGCCCTGATCGCCAGGCAGACCCGGGAATTGGGCATAAAGGCCCAAATCCTGGGAACAGACGGAATTGGCCATCCCGAATATATCAAGGTCGCAGGGAAGGCTTCCGAAGGGACTTTCTATTCGGGTTACTTCTCTCTGAAAGACGAACGTCCCTATATCCAGAAGTGGGCGGCAGAGTTCAAGAAAAAATTCGGGAATGATCCCGGTCTAGTAGAAGGTTTGGCCAATGATTGTGTTCTCTTGGTGGCAAAAGCTATTGAGTTAGGGGGCGCCGATCGTGTCAGTTTGACAGCGGCACTCGCCTCTATCGGCACGTATTATCCCCCGGTGATGGGGGCTCTGGGCGAAAACCGGTTCGATGCAAACGGGGACATGGTTCGAGATATGCTGATGTACGTTGTCAAAGACGGCGTTGCCGTGCTCTATGAATAATATCAGAAAAGGGTACCCCCCGGTTCTTGGAGAACAGGGGCGCTGGAGCTCTGTGGTTCCCATGGGAATGTTCCAATAGAAAACCCAAAATAAATCAACCGGCCGAAGTCACAAGGCAGATGAACCCCAACGGAGTAAACGAGTATGAGTGTAAAAGTAGAACGCTGTGAATTGGCATCAGACTTCAGCATCTCCCGCGTCTTGACAGGATTGTGGCAGATTGCGGATATGGAACGTAAGAGCGGTACGCTGGATCCCGTGGCGACCGCTTCGGCCATGAAACCGTACGTAGAGGTGGGCTTTACCACGTTTGACATGGCCGATCATTACGGTTCGGCAGAAATCATCGCAGGGCGGTTCAGACAGCAACACGATCCGGAGTCGGTGCAACTGCTGACTAAGTGGGTCCCGGAGCCCGGGCCTGTTACTCGGGAAGATGTGCGCAGGGCGGTCCAGCGCTCACTCGACCGCATGCAAGTCGACAGAGTCGATATGCTGCAGTTCCATGCCTGGAACTACGCTGATCCCGGCTACTTGGACTGCTTGTTCTGGCTGCAGGAGCTTAAGAAGGAAGGGCTCATCCGTCATGTCGGACTGACCAACTTCGACACCGCACACCTGCGTATAGTGGTAAACAGCGGAATTAACGTAGTGTCCAACCAGGTGTGTTTCTCCCTCCTCGATCAACGCGCATCACTGGGCATGATCGAGCTGTGCCAACAGCACGGGATTAAGCTGCTGGCTTTCGGAACAGTTGCGGGCGGTTTCCTCACGGAGCGCTGGCTCAACAAGCCGGAACCCGATTGGAACAATCTTGAAACCTGGTCGCAGATGAAATATGGGCGGTTCATCAAGGAAGCCGGCGGTTGGGATGCGCTCCAGAGGCTCCTGCGTGTCTTGGAAGACATCGCCCGGAGACATAACGTCTCCATAGCCAATGTCGCCTCCCGCTATATCCTCGAGCAGCCTGCTGTCGGCGGCATCATCATCGGAGCGCGACTCGGAAAGACAGAGCATGTTGAGGACAACCTGCGTCTGTTCCTGTTTGCACTCGACGAAACCAGCCATTCCGAGATAGCCGACGCCCTTGCGAAGCTGAGGCCTATTCACGGAGACTGTGGCGACGAATATCGCAAGCCGCCCTTCCTCACCGCATCCGGGGATCTGAGTCATCACCTCGATTCGATCCCGCCGCCTTACAAAGCCCTACACGGCCCAGACGGCAAGAGCAGGGTGCTGAGCGGTACGGTCTGGGAAGAAATTGCCGGCTTCAGCCGGGCTGTGAAAAAAGGCGATCGCATTCTGGTCTCCGGAACCACGGCAACACACCGCAACCGGGTCATCGGGGGAGCCGATCCCGCGGCCCAGGCACACTTCGTCATTGACAAAATTGATGGGGTGATCCAGTCCCTTGGGGGGCGGATAGAAGATGTTGTGCGTACCCGTATATTTCTCCGCAACCTTGAGGATTTGGAGCCGGTAGCCCGCGTCCATGCAGAACGGTTTCACGACATTCAGCCCGCCAACACATTGGTACAGGCACCGCTCATTGGGGACGAATACCTGGTTGAGATGGAGGCGGAAGCGTCGGTGACGACCAGGGAGGCTAGCGAGTACTGAACGGTTGGTAGTCCTGGACATACACCTGGCCGTTCTTTCGGGGCGCACAACATCAAATGATGATACAGGATCGAGAAGGGGGAATTCAACGTCCTGCGGTAGGCTCAGATGCTACGAATTTGATCCGCTTTAGGAACAGGAGAAGCTATGGCAATCGTTCCTTAGCGTGAAGCACTCTCCAGATTGATATTAACCAGACCGATCTAAGGGCAATACCTTCCGCCTCTTCCGCCCGGACCGCTTTTGTGTTGCAGTCATCGGATATTCTAATCCTTGGTGCATCCTATTCCACCCTGCCCCTTATCGAGCACGAGGCAAACTTCCGTTCCTCCCGTCGATGGGCTGTGTCCCAGCCCAATGAGCCTCTTCTTTGTCAGTTTAAGCCGAGCGAGAGATCTGACACGAAGTATCATCCTGAATCCCGCGGGACGAAGGATCTGTAAAGTTCCCTCACTTTGTTGGGGCTTGCCCTGAGCCTGCCGAAGGGACATGCCCCGGCGAACGCCTCGAAATGACATTGGGACATATTCTCCGGCGGAGGGGAGGGTTGATAACGCGTTTTTTCTATTCTGTGCCCTGGGCCTAAGCGCCCCTGAACCCCCGGACTTGCCCCCGGCAAAAAAAAGGGGCCGGGGTAGAGGAGGAGACCCCGATGGTCGAATTTGGTGAGGGAAAGAACAAAATGTTGTGGTAGGGATCATCTCCGATGCCACATTTTGCATCGGCATGAGAAAATCAGGGTGCGCCGAAGCAATCCCGAATGCGTCGTAATATCTTCTTATTACTTCATTATTTTCTTGACAAGGATGCCGCTTTCGACGTAAAGTGTCATAAAGTGAAACAAAGTGACATGCAGTGTCAGCAATAAGTGGACTAAACATGTTCAGAGGGCGTTCAAAACATACCCTTGATGAAAAGGGACGGTTAGCCATTCCAGCGCGGTTCAAGGAAGTCTTGAAAGCAAAGGAGGATCATTGCCTGGTGGTGACTAACCATTTCAAATGCCTATGGGCCTTCGCCCGAGATGATTGGCAGGCCATAGAAGAGAAGGCGGCCAATCTACCTAAGTTGGATCATGCCGTAAACACCTATCTCCGTTACTTTATCTCTGGAGCCCAGGAGTGTGCCATAAAGCAAGGTCGTATTACCATCCCACCAGACCTCAGGGAGGTCTCGGGATTGAAGAAAGAGGTCGTCCTTGTTGGGGGCTTAAAGCTCTTTGAAATATGGGATAGGGAAAAATGGGAGAAGGAGTTCGAGAGGGCAAAGGCGAGTTTTCCAGAAGTTAGCCACAGTCTTTCAGAGCTTGGCATTTAAAGGGGGTGACATTGCAATACCCTCACCGGCCTGTCCTGGTTCATGAGGTCGTGAGCACCCTCGTGACGGTTCCTGATGGTGTCTACGTGGATGGTACAGTCGGGAGTGGAGGACACAGCGAAGCGATTGGAAAAAAGATATATGCAAAAGGACGCCTAATTTGCTTGGACAGGGATTCAGAGGCGGTCAGGATTTCGAAGGAAAGATTGGCTCCTCTCGGGAAAAAGGTCACCCTGCTCAAGGCAAATTATGCGAGGCTGGATGAAATCTTAAGAGACCTGGGCGTTCATAAGGTTCACGGTATCCTTCTGGATCTAGGTATGTCGACGTATCAGATCGAAGAGTCGGGTAGGGGATTCAGCTTCAATCGCGATGAACCGCTCGATATGAGAATGGACCTGGACACCCATATAACGGCTCAGCAACTGATCAACAACCTAACCGCGAAAGCACTCGAGCACATACTGAAGGAATACAGCGAAGAAAGAAGGGCTAGAATCATTGCAAAGACGATTGAAAAAGAACGCAAAAAAGGGCTCATTCGATCATCTAGCCAGTTGGCAAACTTGATCCAGTCGGTCGTTCCCAAATCCCGTCGACCTGGAGCGAAACATCCGGCGACGCGAACATTTCAGGCCCTAAGGATAGCTGTCAACAAAGAGTTAGACAATTTAGAAATATTTCTTGAGAAGACCCCATCTCTGGTCTTTGAAGGGGGGCGACTGGTCATTTTATCATACCATTCCCTGGAAGATCGCATGGTGAAACGGGCCATGATGAATTGGGAAAGAGCCTGCCAATGTCCCCCGGATCTGCCTGTTTGCCAATGCGGGAAGGTGCCGCTTTTCAAGAGGCTTAATAAAAAAGGGACTAAACCGGGCCAAAGGGAAATCGAGGAAAACCCGAGAGCCCGCAGCGCCATTTTAAGAGCCGCGGAGAGGATTTGAGATGGTAAGACCCATCAGGACTACAGAGGCTGAAGGGAAACGAAATGCCAAAACAGGCATTCGAATTAACAATGCCAAAAGAAGGCGGAAACGTTTCCATCTTAGCTATCGCCAAATCTTTCTAATAGCTATCATGCTTCTGATCTTTATGGGAAGCGGTATAGGCTATGTATGGTCTAATCTGGAGGGGACGCAAATCGGTTACGACCTGGGTCGGTTGCAGCAGGAAGAGTTGAGGCTCAAAGAGCTTAACCAGAAGTTAAGGCTTGAATTGGCCACCCTGAAATCCCCCCAGTATCTCGAAGAAGCCACACGCTATCTTGGCCTCAATGCGGCCTCCGCGGAACAGACTATCATTTTGCCATGAAGGTCAGGGAAAAAAAATGGATTAGGTTTCGAATTTATGTGGTCGCGCTTTTTTTCCTGGGTGGACTGGGAATCATTCTGTCAAGGGCCTATCAGCTTCAGGTTCTGGAAAAGGATAAACTCGCCTCCATAGCCCTTGCCGGCTATAGAGATGTCGTCAAACTTCCTCCGAAAAGGGGGACAATATTTGACAGGGAAGGACACGAACTGGCGGTCAGTGTTGAAGTAGAATCCATCTATGCCCACCCCAATCTTGTAAAGAAGAAACAATTTGCAGCCAAAAAGCTGGCTAAGGTCCTCCATACA
>JASFTV010000067.1:0-13472 GCA_050050615.1 Desulfobacteraceae bacterium | reverse complement strand
AGCAGCATTAGCCGTCGTTTCAGTTACACCTTGATTACCGTGGTTACGCTGTTACTGATCGCTTTCGCCGCAGTCGGCATCCTTCTCAACATCACCAAAATGGAAAGGGAACTGGAAACCCGGTTAGACAGTGCCATGAGGCTCGCGCAGAAAAGTCTGCCAACGCCTCTGTGGAATCTGGATAACGAGGTGGTCAATGACTTCGTTGAGGCTTTATTTTTGGATGAGTCCATTGTGCACACGGAGATATCGTGGGGAGACCAGGTTATCACTCAGAAAAAGCGTCCTGGGTTTGAGCTGCAACAATTTGAATCGGCCATGCCTCCGAGATTGTCGAAGGGATCGGAATTTATCGTTAAATCTTCGGATATTTACTTCGAAGAAAACAAAGTCGGTAAGATTCTAATCGTGATGTCACGCAAGGGTGTGAGAAAACAAGCCCTTTTGCAGATTTACGGCATTATTGCCCTGACCATCGTGATCATTGCGGCCATCTGGCTCACATCTATAGTCATCACAAAAAGGTATATCTCTCGGCCTTTATTGAAGCTACAAGAATCGGCTTCATTGATCGCTCAGGGGGATCTGGGTACCTTTATTGACAAGAACAGCAGCGGTGAAATCGGGGTACTCGCGCAGCATTTAGATGTTATGCGAGGATCGATCAAGCAGTTGTTCGGAGAGCTTAGGGAGAGCAAGGAGAAACTGGAGGAGTACAGCCGAACTCTGGAACAGAAGGTCGAGGAGCGCACCCGAGAACTGGCTCGCTCGGTGGAAGAACTGAAAGCCTTGGGGGAGGTTAGCCAGGCGGTCAGCTCCACTCTCGATCTGGAGACCGTGCTGTCGAGCATTGTTCGCCACGCGGTTCAGCTCTCAAAGGCCGATGCCGGGACGATCTACGAGTTCGACGAAGCAGAGCAGGTTTTCGTTCCGCGGATAAACTACGGCGTGAGCCAAGAGTTCATTGAAGCGCTGCGCGAGTCGGGCTTGCGTGTAGGGGACGAAACAGTCATCGGCCGGGCTGGCATCAAGCGGGCCCCGGATCAGGTTCCGGACCTCGAGAACGTTCCGGACTACCCTCTCCCCTACGTAAGGCAAGCGGGCTTCAGGGCCCTGCTTGCTGTACCGCTCCTGCGTGAAGACCGACTCATTGGGGGACTGATCGTCCGGCGCAAGACAGCCGGCGAGTTCCCCGCGCCGGTCCTGGACCTGCTTCAGACCTTTGCCGCACAGTCGGTGCTCGCCATCCACAATGCGCGGCTTTTCCGCGAAATCGAGGAAAAGGGCCGAGAGCTCGAGATCGCCAACAAGCACAAGTCCGAGTTCCTCGCCAACATGAGTCATGAACTCAGAACCCCCCTGAATGCCATCCTGGGCTATACGGAGCTCATCCTTGACAGCATTTACGGTGAAGTCCCTGAGAAGATCCGGGAGGTTCTCGAACACCTGGAGAAAAACGGACACCATCTACTCGGCCTGATCAACGATGTTCTCGATCTTTCCAAGATTGAAGCGGGCCAGCTTACCCTTTCTCTGAGGGAATATTCGATGGGGGAGGTGGTTCAAACGGTCTTCACCTCGGTGGAGGGGCTGGCGGCGGAAAAGAAACTCGAGCTGAAAGTGATGATCCCCACGGATCTGCCCAGAGGTAAGGGAGACGAACAACGCATTGCCCAGGTGCTCCTAAATCTCCTCGGGAACGCGATCAAATTCACCGGGAAGGGGGAAATTAGGGTGGAGGTGAGCGTCTCCAACGAAACGTTTTTGGTCTCGGTGTCTGATACGGGTCCCGGACTCTCGGAAGCCGATCAGACCAGGATCTTCGAAGAGTTCCATCAGGCCGACAGATCTAGTACCAGGGAAAAGGACGGAACCGGTCTCGGGCTTTCCATTGCCAAGAGGATCGTCGAAATGCACGGGGGCCGCATCTGGGTGGAGTCCACTCCTGGAAAAGGTTCGACTTTCCGGTTCGCACTGCCGGTTCGGGTCGAGAGGCAAAGGGTTCATGATGAACAAGACTATTTTGGTGATCGAAGACCAGGAAGATAACCGACGTATCATGCATGATCTCCTCACGAGCAAGGGCTATGAGGTGATTGAGGCGGTCAACGGGGTAGAGGGGGTGAGCGCAGCCGAGACCCATCGCCCTGATCTGATCTTGCTGGACATACAGTTGCCCGGTATCGACGGATACGAAGCGACACGGCGGATCAAGGCGAATCCCAATCTCCACAAGATCCCGATCATCGTGGTCACCTCCTATGCGCTGAGCGGCGACGATGTGAAGGCTTTTGAGGCGGGCTGCGATGCTTATGTGGCGAAGCCCTTCAGTCCGCGTGAGCTCCTGGCGAAAATCCGCGAATATCTGCCATGAGTATGGAGGAGGCCATATGAGAGCGCGGCCACTCATCCTGATCGTGGATGACAACCCCACGAACCTGGACATCCTCCAGGCTCGCCTCGCAGCCCACAACTACGAGATCCTTACTGCGACAGACGGCGAAGCCGGTCTGGCCATGGCCAGAGAGAAGCACCCGGACCTGATCTTGCTCGACATCATGATGCCCAAGATGGATGGCATAGAAGTCTGCCGACAGGTCAGGGCCGATCCCTCCCTGCCATTCATGCCGATCATCATGGTCACTGCCAAAGCGGATTCGAAAGATGTCGTCGCCGGTCTTGAGGCAGGTGGTGACGAGTACCTGACCAAGCCGGTGGACCATGCCGCTATGGTCGCCAGGGTCAAGTCGATGCTCAGGATCAAGGAGCTTCACGACACGGTCCGGGACCAGGCGGCTCGGCTGGAAGAGCAGTCGGCTCAGCTTGTAGAGTGGAATCGGACGCTCGAGGAGAAGGTTGCGGAGCAGTTGGCCGAACTGGAGCGGGTGGGACGTTTAAAGCGCTTTCTTTCCCCCCAGCTCGCGGAAGTGATCGTTTCCTCGGGTGACGAGAAAGTTCTGGAGAGCCACAGACGTGAGGTCACTGTGGTTTTTATGGATTTGCGCGGCTTCACGTCCTTCTCGGACACCGCCGAGCCCGAGGAGGTCATCGGGTTCCTGAGGGGCTATCACGCCGAAATGGGTAAACTGATCTTTCAGTTTGAAGGGACGCTGGAGCACTTTGCCGGAGACGGCATCATGGTCTTCTTCAATGATCCGTTTCCTACGGAGGACCATACAGAAAAGGGGGTGCACATGGCCATAGAAATGCAAGGCAGAGTAAGAGACCTGCGCCCGGGATGGCTCAAAAAAGGCTACGACTTGCACTTGGGGGTGGGAATGGCGGCTGGGTATGCGACTCTGGGTACCATTGGCTTTGAGGGGCGGATGGATTACGGAGCCGTGGGCAATGTCACCATTCTCGCCTCTCGCCTTTCGTCGGAGGCCAAGGGCGGGCAGATTTTGACGGACCAGAAGACGCTCAGCAAGGTGGAGGATTTGGTGGAGGCTGAAGCTCTGGGGGAGATGCAGCTGAAAGGCTTCGGCCGACCCACGACTGTTTTCAATATCTTGAGACTGAAGGGGTAATCCGAAGAGCATGTGGGTCAACCAATTAGGAAGGGCATGTCCACAAAGAAGTCAATAACGGGCCGGGAACTGACCCTGCAGATCCGTTGCAAGGCCATGAGGCGGCTGTAGCCTTCAACATCGACAGTGAAAATAGCCGCAAGCTTGCGTTTGAAATCCTCTGCTCCCCTGCGATCACCCCGCTAAACAGAAAAGCCTCCAGGCGGATACAGATACCCACTGGAGGCCCGACTCTCGCCACCTTCTGGAGACCTGAAACCATGACTCCTATGATTCAAAGCCCTGAACTTACCTTGAAATCTTATCAATACCATAACAATCTGATTTGTGGATTATCAGCTCACTAAAATTGATTGGACTTGATGGATAATTCCTGCAAAGCAGGTGTTTTGGTAGAATAGGAGTGAACTGGTAGTATGGTGGCGCAAGCTGCTGAATTTGATGATTTGAGACCTTTGAAAAACCGACCAAGGTCATTGCGAACGAAGTAAAGCAATCTCAAAATAGGGTTCAAGGTCAAGGAGATTGCCACGTCGCTTCGCTCCTCGCAATGACGTGGAGAGTTGTTTTTCAAAGGTCTCGATTTTATAGGTTCTGCAACGCAAGGTTGGGGGTGGGATTGCCGGAGAAAATAAAAAGGTGGTTAGCTCTTATCCTGGAGTATAATATCTTGGATCAGTGAGGCGAGCTTTTTCGGGTCATGTCGAACAATCCCGCCGGAAACATCCAGCACATCGGAAGCATACACTTTTCTGTCTCCCCACCATTCGTCTGACCCGTCAATGCCGACAAATTCCGCTTTTTGCTCCCGGTATTGCTTGAGAATGCTTTGCTCGGGTCGGCCTGTGTTGTAGATGATGAGATCAACCTGCCGGCTGAGGCATTCTTCAAGCGTTCTTACGAAATCACGCCCCGTGAAATTGTGCGTTTCCCCGAACTTGGTCATGATATTGAGGACATACAAGACTTTTGCCCGGGTTTTTTGGATCGCTTCCTTAACACCCGGGACAATAAGATTTGGAATAATACTCGTAAAGAGATCTCCGGGGCCGACAATGATATAGCTACTGCTATCGATCGCCTCAATGACCGGAGGGTAGACAGAGATGGAATCACTGTGGTGGGGAACCAGAAAGACGTGGCGGATTTTTTCGCGTTGGGTGCCGCGCGGTATATCAATCGCTGTTTCGCCATAAATACGGCTTCCATCGGTCAACTCTGCAACCAGAGTGGCCCTATCAATGGTGACCGGCAAAATATTGCCGCGGACATCAAGAATCTCTGCAAGGGCCTGTACCCCTGTCGGAAAGCTTCCCGTGTATCTGGAAAGCATAGTAAGGAGCATGTTGCCGGCATTGTGCCCATCCAGGCGTTTACTGCTTCTAAACCTCTTGAGAAAGATGGTTCGTGCGATATCGCGATGCGGCGAAAGGGCAAGGATGCATTTCAGGACATCCCCCGGCGGTAGGATTCCCAGTTCATCGCGCAGCCTCCCGGTGCTTCCGCCACTGTCCACCATTGAGACGACCGCCGTGATCTCAATGCCGTCAAGATCTCTTAAACCGGAAAGGAGTGCAAACTGTCCGCTTCCACCACCTATGGTGACGACTTTTTGGTTTTCTTTTTTCATGGCTTCTTTTCAATCTTATGGATGATGTCTTCAAGCTTCCTCAATGAGGTTATGGTGTAATCAGGCCTCATCATTTTCATGATCTCTTCTTTTGAGTGTTGTTTCAGAAAAAAGTCCATCATTTTTTCCGACTGACACGCGATTTCAAAAGCGTCTTCAATCGTTTCGTGCACATGAGAGCCCTGATTGATTTTTATGGTGGTCATGCCAAGTCTCTTGGCCCCAAAAAGGTCATCCCAATACCGATCCCCCACCATAAGGGCTCGGGAGAACTGGTAACCAATATCTTTTTGAGACTTGAGCCAGAGATAGGGATACGGCTTTAACTTGGACTTTTCGGACGTCGAATAGAAAAAGTGGTTCTGAAGTTTATGCGCCCCGTCATAACGAGAGAAGAAATGGCTCAACCCGAGTCTCACAATCTTACCCGCCTGTTTTAGAGCGGGGCCGTTAGAAACAATAGCCAAAGGGTATTTGTCGTACAGGGCGCTCAGCACAATATTGGTTTCTGGAGCACTCGTCATGGTGCCGATCTTGCAATCCCAGTATTTTTCAACGCCTGCGGCAATAATGAGCGGGTCAAATTTTTTGTTGAAGTGGAGGCACAATTTGTCGAAATGATCCTTTGCATTTGAATTGATGGAACGAATTTCCTTGAGCTTTCTCAATGCTTTTTTCGGCGTCGCCTCAAGACCTGTCTGGATCATCGTCTTGACCGACATGAGGAGGGTTGTTTCGAGAAAGTCGGAAGGGATGTAAAGGACTGAATCCAAATCAAAATTAATGCATTCTATTTTTCTTTTCATGGATTCTTTCAGCCAGGCTTTTTTCCGAATGATTATAGCATCTTTTCCTTATCTGAATCGAGAACAATCGCGAAGAGATTGTCCGGTTGAATTCGTTATATGAAAAATGAGATGAAGTTTTGCGGCAGCTTGGGGTTTTTTCAGAAAGGCTCGGTCCTGGTTCAGGAGAGGTCTCTTATGTTGATTGATTTTTGTCTGAGTGCTTTCTTGCTGTGAAGGAGTGCCTGGCCGACGATCCTGTCCACCACATAAATGAGGTTTCCCCCTTTTTGTGCGTACTTTTGGCCGTAGGAGATCGGGACGTCCGGTGTTGGGTCCTCCAGCAGAGATTCAGCAACCGGTTCGATTTTGCGTTTGCCGGAGGCAAGAAGCAGCAAATTTTTTGCCTTGTATATGAGTTCGGCGCCCATGGTAATCGCGTACCACGGGGATTCCTTCTCAGAGCAGAAATGTCCGTCCGCGACAGCATTGCAGACGGTGTTCTCATCCAGCCTGACCAGCATGACGGTGCTCCCTTTGAAGGGGATTCCCGACTCATGGAAACCCACGTGGCCGCGGCCGCCGACACCGATGATCTGTAAATCAATGCCGCCCGCCCTTTTGATCTTGCGCGCGTATCCGTTCAGGATCGTATTCCGAATCCAGCCCAGGTATTCAGAGGACGGTTTGGCTTTGATGGCAATGGCCCTCCCGGAATCGGTCCCTAACTCGCGCCAATCTTGAGGGTGAATTTTCAGCTCTCGGACCAGCCGCCGTTGATCGATCAGGCAGCCATTGGGAAGGTTGGTTTCGGCGAACTTGTGGGTGAGAGCCCCAAAAAACGCCTGAATCATGAAATAGCAGTAACTTTCCGGATGCAGAACCCGCTCCTGCTCATTCGCCCCGGGAAGGCCGACATATTCATCGAGATTAAACGACCGGATCCGCGTGCTGTCCAATTGACCGGCATTGGCCGCGCTTATCAGGTGCTTGTAAAGGCCGGTGGGGGATTTCCCCGTAGCCAGTCCCAGTACACATTCATCTTTGCTGCGTAAGGTTTGATTGATAACCTTCTTGACCATTTCTGCCGCCACTTCGCTCATGTGACTAAAATCGCGTGTAACGAGAACTTGAATGGGCATCCGCCACCTCCTTATGAGAATTATGGTTTCGCCTCCTTCTTAGGCACGCTGTTGTTAACCGAGGGCTGTTTTGATGACCTCGGCGATCTGAGTGCAGTACTTCTCGGTCACATCATCACTCGGTCCCTCAACCATGACGCGACAGACGTTTTGGGTGCCCGAGTAGCGCACGAGGACACGGCCCTCATCGCCAAGCTCTTTCTCTACTTGCTTGATGGCTTCTACCACTTGCGGCACCGTGGAAATATCCGGTTTGCTTTTGACCTCCACGTTAACCAGCTTTTGCGGAAAGATATCCATCATGGCCGCCAGTTCTGATAGGGGTTTCTCCTCTTTGATCATTGCAGCGATGAGCTGCATCGCGGTGATGATCCCGTCGCCGGTGGTATGGTGATTGAGGAAGATCACATGGCCGGATTCCTCGCCACCGATCACCGCACCAAGCCGCTGCATATCTTCCAAGACATAGCGGTCCCCTACCTTGGATGCATGATGTTTGAAGCCATACTTCTTGCAGGCTACGGTCAGGCCGAGGTTGCTCATGACGGTACTGACGAGCAGACCGTTTTTTAACTTACCAATATCTTTAAGGACCTTGGCGCAGATGATCAAAATCTGATCCCCTGTGATGGTGCGACCCGTTTCATCCACAGCGATCAAGCGATCGCCGTCGCCGTCAAAGGCGAGTCCGATGGCAGCGCCTTTTTCCGCGACGCGTTTTTCGAGATCCTGGGTATACTGTGATCCGCAACTATCATTGATGTTGATCCCGTTGGGCTTGTTGTAAATGATGTCCACATCGGCACCCAATTCCACTAAAGATTCGGGAGCTACCTTATAGGTAGCACCATTGGCCGCATCAATGACGATCTTCATCCCTTCCATGGACAACTGACGCGGAAAGGTGTTTTTCAAGAAGACGATATACCGGCCTTGAACATCCTCAATACGTTTGGCCTGACCCATGTCCTTGGCGGGCGGAACCATTTCAGGGAGCTTTCCTTTCAGGATGAGGTTTTCGATGTGCTCCTCCTGTTCGTCAGACAACTTGAACCCGTTACCGTTGAAGATCTTGATACCATTGTCCTGGTAAGGGTTGTGGGAGGCGGAGATCACGATGCCTGCGTCCGCACGCATGCTCTCTGTGATAAAAGCGATACCGGGCGTGGGCAGGACACCGACCAGGTAAGGGTTGCCGCCCATTGATGTGATGCCGGCCTCAAGGGAGCTTTCCAACATGTAGCCCGATATGCGGGTGTCCTTACCGATGATCACGCGTGTCCGATGCCCCTCCTTTTTTAGCACGTGAGTAACCGCCTGGCCGACGGAAAAGGCCACCATCGCGTCCATCGGGTAGATATTGGCTTCCCCTCTGATTCCATCGGTGCCGAATAGTTTGCCCATATATTCACCTCCTTGATGAAAGGGATTTTTTTGAGACAGGGCCTGCTCAAACACCACAAAGGGGTGTATCGGTAAAGCCGGGTCCTATGGCCCTGGTGATTTACCAATTCTTGAACAATCCAAGTAATGGCATCATCGCCGCAGTCTGCATACAAAGATCATCGATGATTTGCTGGAGCCACTGTGTCCCGTCCTGAGAAACTGCGCTCGGCAGGGTTTGTACGACCTCGAGATAGCTTCCGCCAGACTCCTTTTTGTGACGATGGAATCCTTCAAGAAACCGGTCGCGCCTTTCAGTGCTGTCCAGGGATGCGGTTTCTCCGGTAAAGATCTCAGAGACCTCCGGGATCCTGTCGTAAAACTGCTGCTTGCGGGCGGCGGCTCGATCATTAGGCTCATCTCTATCAAGCGAAGCGGTCATCTTCTGGGCCATCGCCTTGAGCCGCTTGATGCGTTCCTTCTTGGCTAAGGCAAGCTTGTCTCGGAGGCCGGCATAGATAAGCTCGCCGAATTCCTCACCCGTGAAAAATAATCGCCGCACCTGGCTGTACCATTGCTCGAGCGCCGTGAGGTTTGCAAGATAGAGGATATTATTGCCGACCGTGCGGGAAAGGCCCGGGTAGAGATTGGGAACATAGTTGGTGACTGCTCCACGGTGTGATTTACCAACGATGAGCTTATTGTCCTCGGGAAAGTCCCTGCGCAGGATGGTACCGGCTGCGACCACATTGCCGTAACCCAACCGGAGCGGCCCCACAATGCCTCCCTGCCCCCCGAGGAAGATCGGGGGTTGATTAAGCATGACGCCCCGGGGGACATCGCCAATGAGTGAGGCGGTCGTTTTGTCCCCATCGGGCGTGAAGTTAAAATGGATGTATGAACTGCCCACTTCGCTGTGCTCTTTCCGGCTGGTCCCGCCGGCCATCAGGCAGTCGCAAAAGTTGATCAGGCTGCCAAGGGTGACGAAAGGGAAAAGGATGGTCTGCTTCAGGCCGACACAGTGCGCTCCATTGGCCTGCTCTTCCAAGATACAACCTTCGCGCACCTGCGCGCCCAGGCCCATATTCGCTTTTTCCAGAAAGACCGACTCCTTGAAGTAACCGCCCTTCAGTTCAACCTTGGGACCGATCTGGCAGTTCTCAATGGTGACCGGCCCCTCATGGCCAATTTGGGTGCCGGCACCGATGACCGTTCGTGCGCCGTAAATGCGGCAGCCCGGATAGATCTTGACCCCAATGCTGGAAATCAACTCCGTATCGACCTCTTCGCCGATATCGAGGGTCAGCGGGTTGGGGATATCCACGCCCCTCTGGAGGAGCTGGATGATTTTATCGTGGCATCTGGGTTTGAGTTCCAACTTTTCATCTCCATGACCAAAGCATAGTTCGGAAGGGATTTCCCTGTGGAGGCAGGGGCCTCGGCGGTGCAGCAAATGAAGCCCTTTTAGAGCAAGCAAGTGGCTCTTGATGGACGGAGAATATGAAAAGGGACGTTTTTTGTCAAGGAACTAACTTTTTTTGTATGTGGGTCTTTAAGTGCCTTGCTGTTTTTTTGTAATATCATTTCAATTGAAGATGAAATTTGAGATGGAAGGGAGAGTGAGAAAGGTTTTGTATTACCCAAAGACTATGATAGTATTCCTTCCTTCCTAACGCGAAGCTTGGAAACGGCTACCATTTCCCGGAGATCTGAGATAAACTCCCACCGGGAACCTGCGAAGGAATACGGAGTCTTTCATATGAATGTCCACGGGAGCAACATCTTGATTACAGGCGGGGCGGGCGCGTTTGGAAGGGTTTTTACCCTCGACCTTGCATCGCGGGGTGCCCAGGTGCTGGCGTGTGATCGGAACGGAGAAGGTTTGGCCGGACTTAAAGAGGAGGCTCACCAGGAGAAACTGACCGTTGAAACCTTTCAAGCAGACGTCAGCCAAGAGGAGGATGTGGAGAAACTCTTTGGCGCCTTTGTTGATCGATTCGGGAGATTGGATGTGGTGATCAACAACGCGGGCGTGGCCGAAGATGGTCTTCTTATAAAGAAAGAGGGAGAGCAGTATGAAAAATTTCCCCTCTCGCGCTGGCAGCGGGGGGTCGCTATCAACCTGACCGGCGTGTTTCTGTGCGGAAGGGAAGCGGCCTTTCATATGATCACGCAGGGCGGGGGTGGGGTCATCATCAATATATCCTCCATCTCACGCCACGGAAATTTTGTTCAGTCCAACTACTCAGCCACCAAGGCGGCCATCGTGGCACTCACTGTTGTCTGGTCCAAAGAGCTTTCCAGATACGGGATTCGGTCAGTAGCGCTGGCGCCCGGTTATGTGGACACCCCGATGACCCGGAATATCCCGGAGGAGATCAGGAGCCGTATTATCTCTTTGCAAATTCCCCGGGGAAGATTGGGAGAGATCCGTGAAGTCACGCATGCTGTCCGGTTTGCTATTGAAAATGATTATCTGAATGGGCGCGTTATTGATCTGGATGGAGGGTTGAGAATTTAGTTATCGCTAAACCCTCCACCTCTGGTGGAGGACCCGGATAGGTTCTGCCGATCCGGGGTCTAGAAGAGCCTGTATGTGTTGAGTGATGATGCTCAGGTACGAAGCCTTTTCTTGCGTTCCGAGGCTCCGGGCTGGTCTTTTCTGTGACTTACCTCCGGGGGAGTTCTGCCCCCTCCGCATTCCACCCTTCGGGATGGCTGCGGTTTCCCCCAGAGATAAGTCACGAAAAGACGGCGCCCTCTCACCAGTCACTTCAGAAAAGGCTTCGTCCCTGAGCCCCCCTCGGGGGGGCTACCTGATGCCTCCCGCTCTGTGGGAGGAGGCTCACGTGACAAGTGACGAGTGACGAGATTGAAAGGAAGTTTTGGGGCTCGTTACTCATCGATTATATAGCCGAATGGAGGCAGGTATGACGGAAACAAAGGAGATACTGACGGATTGTAGCCTTTGTTATCACAGTTGCGGATGCAGGGTTACTGTGGAAGAAGGTAGGGCAGTAAAGATCAGGGGTCTGGACTCTCATCCCCTCAATAAGGGCCGTCTTTGCCCGAAGGGCGCCTCAGCCCTGGATGTCATTTACAGCCCCGAGCGCTTGCGACGTCCAATGAAACGGTCGAACGGCCGCTTTGAGGAGATCTCATGGGATCAGGCCTTGGATGAAATAGCAGGAAAGCTGAAGGGGCTCAAAGAGAAGTTCGATCCCCAGGTGCTTGGGGTCTTCAGTGGCTCCATCGGCGTGGAAAATCTGGAGATGGCGGGTCTGGTTCAGAGGTTCAAAGCGGCTTTCGGTTCGCCCAACTTCTTCTCAGTGGAAAGCGTCTGTTATCGCATGCGGATTCGCGTCCGGCAGATGACCTTCGGCAGGTATGCGGTTGAGGAGATGGATTCAAATCTCTATATCCTCTGGGGGCATAATCCGGACCACTCCGACTTCCCCCTCAAGTTTGCCCTGAAGAAGAACCTGAAAAAGGGTGCCAAGCTGGTGGTCATTGATCCTAAACGTATTGATCTGGCGGATCAGGCGCACATGTATTTGAGGATCCGGCCCGGAACAGACGGTGCCTTGGCCCTGGCCATGATGAATGTGATCATCAATGAGAAGCTCTATGATCAGGAATTCGTAGAGAAGCACACCTTCGGCTTTGATAAGCTCGTTCCCCACGTGCAGAAGTATTCCCCGGAATGGGCGGAGGAGGTGACCTGGGTCCCGGCGGAAGAGATGCGCAAGCTGGCCAGGCTTTTTGCAGGTACCAAGGGGGCCAGCATATTTCAGGGCACCTGTACACACGACCAGACCGCCAACGGTACCCAGAACAGCCGTGCCTTTGCCGTGCTTCAAGCGATTACCGGCAACATCAATGTGCCGGGGGGCTGGGTGACGAGTCCTTTCCCAAGGTTCGGCAACATGGGCCTCAGCGTGGAGGGAGATCCCGTGGGCTCAGACCAGTATCCCCTTTTCTTCGAGATCTGGGGGCGCAAGAGCCCCTACGGCGTCGTCACAGTGGTGCCCGAGAGCATACCTGAGAAGCTCAAGGCTTTTCTTGTGGTTGGGGGAAACCCTCTCATCTCCATGCCGGACAGCAATGCGTTTGGAGAGGCTTTCCGGAAACTGGATCTTCTTGTGGTACACGATCTTTTCATGACGGATACAGGAAGGGCGGCCCATTATGTGCTACCCGCCTGCTCGCATTTAGAGAAATGGGGAGTGGCTTACACGTACAACGTATGCCACTCTATCCCTTTTCTGATGCTCCGTAAGAAATGCATAGAGCCGCTTCACGAGAGCTGGTCGGAGTGGAAGTTTCTCTCCGAACTGGGTAAAAGGCTGGGCATGGAGGAGCAGTTTCCCTGGAAATCAGAGGAAGAGCTTGTCGCCTTTGAACTGGCGCCGTCAGGGTGTTCATTCGACTACCTCCTCCATGAGAAGCCGGAAGGGGATTTTTACGCTCGGAAACGCTATGAGATCCCGGACGGACTTTTTCGTGCTCCCTCAGGTCGTATCGAATTATACAGTGAAGCGTTGGAGAACGTTGGGTTCGACCCTTTGCCCGCTTTCTTAGAGCCGGAAAGGGGCCTCAATCGGGCGAAGAAAGAGTTCTTGGAGAAGTACCCACTGATTCTTTCAACCGGAAGTCGTAATTTGTATTACACCCACAGCCAGCACCGCAAGGTCGGGAGACTTCGCAAGATGTCTCCTGAGCCGGTCGCGGAGATCGGCCTTATGACCGCCGAGAAATTCGGCATAAAGGACGGCGATGAGGTGGTGATAGAAACGAACCGGGGTCAGGTGAGGATGAAAGCAAGATTAGATGAGCGGATCACTGAGGGGGTCGTCCTTGTTCCTCACGGCTGGACAGGGGATGCGAACGCCAACCTGCTCACGGATGCCCAATGCAGGGAACCGATCATGGGGTATCCGGACATGAAATCTTTGATGTGTTCTATCAGGAAGGGGTAAGGCGTAAGGGAAGGGTCCGGCATTTT
>JASFTV010000066.1:0-13679 GCA_050050615.1 Desulfobacteraceae bacterium | reverse complement strand
GTCAGCCAACTTGTGGCAGTTGACTTGGGAACTGGAACGGGAACGGCCTACCGCCAACTTTTGCCGCACGTATTTTAGTGACGCTTCAAGGGCAAGTTGAGCCGTCACGTTGGCAATGACGGAAAGCTGCAGCCTTTCATTTTGAAAGTTTTCCATGATGCCGTAAAAGCCCTGTCCCTCTTTTCCGAGAAGGTTTTCAGCTGGCACACGGCATTCATCGAAAAAAATCTGAGCTGTATCCGAAGCGTACCACCCCATTTTCTCCATCTTTTCAGACACAGAATATCCGGGCGTGTCGGATTCAATCACAAGGAGGCTGATACCTGGGTATCCTTCACCCCCTGTTCTGAGGCCGCAGGTCAGATGATCAGCCCTGAAACCACTGGTGATGAAGATCTTGCTTCCATTCACCATATAGTGGTCACCGTGCCGTACCGCTGTTGTCTGGATATTGGCGACGTCGGATCCAGCACTAGGCTCCGTGATACCGAGAGCAGCGATCTTATCTCCCTTCAAAACAGGGGGGATGAAGCGCGCTTTCTGTTCTTCTGTGCCCAAAGCCAGTATGGGGGGAATACTGATGTCCAGTGAGCCGAGTCCCGCTACGACGCCCGCGGAGCCGCATCGCATCAACTCCTCTACTGAAGCAATCTTGACAAAGATATCCCCGCCGGAGCCGCCGTAAGCCTCGGGATAACCGATCCCGAGGATGCCCGCTTCACCCGCCTTGTGGTAAAGATCTCTGGGAAATTCACCCTTCTCCTCCCACTCATCCACAAAAGGCCTGATTTCGGACTCCACAAAACTGCGGACGCCCTGGCGGATCCTGTGATGTGTTTCACCAAAATATTCCTGAAAGCTGCTCATAGTCTCCAAGGTTTGGGTGGGGCAACTCCTGATCAGGACGCAGACGAACGCAATTTGATAATTGAAAGATTTAGGGATTCAGGAATTCACAATTCCTCAATTCCATGATTTTTTGATTCTCTGTGCATCTCCGCGAGAATCCGTGTCCCAACTCCTTGGTCGAAGAGGGCGGGCTTTGCCTCCCATTGTGAAAACGCTGCCCGCCTATCGGTCGTCAAATTTTCGAAGGCGGTATGACAACCGCTTCCCCGACTGCGACGGTTTCCCCCCGTTGATTGGTCCAGGTGAGTGCCATGCGCACCCATCTCTTCTCTTCAATTTTTTCAGAGACAGTGGCCTTGGCGGTGATGGTATCCCCGAAGAAGGTGGGTGCTTTGAAACGGCAGCTAATCTCCACGGCCACTGTGCCCAGCCCGGGCAGTTTCATGCCGAGAACCGGCGCAATGAGGCTCTGAGGAAGAGCGCCGTGGGCTATCCTGGTTTTGAAAGGCGTCTGCCTGGCGAACTCTTCGTTCAGGTGGATGGGGTTGAAATCTCCGCTTATACCGGCGAAGAGATAAACGTCCGTTTCAGTGATGGTTTTTGAGAAACTGGCCTCTTCCCCGATTTTCAATTCATCGTAACTCTTTCCCAATTGAAATGTCATCACGTCACTCGTCTAAAGCATATTAGACCGCAGGCACTCGCAGACTGCCACACACCCGTGCCCGGAAAAAGGCTTCCAGGAAGCAGGGAAAGCCCATCTCAGGCTTTTGAATGTTACCAATGGTTTACCTATGTTCCAGGTTTAATCTCTCACGACATTCCTCTACCGTGGCGACCTCCCTTCCCTGATCTCGGATCATCCTGGCCGCCTTTTCGACGAGTTCCCCATTGGACTCCGCCATGACACCCGGGAAGAGATAGAAATTGTCTTCAAACCCAACGCGCACATTTCCGCCAAGGGCGATGGCCGTTGCAACCATTCGCCACTGATCATAGCTTATGCCAATAACTTCCCAGTCACTGTTGGGAGGAAGCAGGCGCACCTGATGGCTTAGATTGTCGGCAGTTGGGGGCATGCCGCCGAGTACGCCCATGATCAGACTGAACTGATAGGGGGGCTCAAGCAGCCCCATGTGGATTAAGGGAAAGCAGTTTCCGATGTGTCCGGAATCAAAACATTCCATTTCGGGTTTGACCCCATTTTCTTTCATAGCAGAAAGCAGGGGGACGATCTCGGAGAAGGGGTTGGCGAACACAAAATCAAAGACAAAGGACTTTTTGCCCTGATGATACTTGGCATAGTTCATGGAACCCATGTTCAGCGCGGCAATCGCTGGCTTGATTCCTCTCACGGGCGCAATCTTTTTCTCGACCGGTATCCCTACTGCGCCGGTGGAGAAATTGATGATGACAGGACAGGCAGCCGTGACCGCCTCATAGATATTTCGGTAGTCCTCGACTTCATAGCTCGGGGATCCGTTGGTCGTTCTCGCATGAATATGAACCACGGCCGCCCCGGCATCGTACGCCCGTTTGGCCTCGGCAGCGTACTCTTCGGGCGTATACGGGATGCCCGGACACTGATCCCTGTTGGCGACCACACCGGAAAGGGCACAGGTGATCATGCAGGACCTTTCGTAGTTGTGATTGTCGGTGATCCAGAATGAACTCATGGTAGATCCTCACGATGTCTTGGGTTTATTTCTTTGTTCACCATGAAATTGGATCCTCGCCATCCATTGCCTCTTAAAGGCATAGGAAATCCAAATGACAAATCTGAAAAGCTTTTCCTTTTCTTTACATTCTTCGATCGGCCATGCGGGTACTTCGATCATTTGAGCTTTGAGCTTCATTTGGCATTTGGCCTTTGTCATTTGACAGTCAGAGGGCACGATCAGAAGTTTTTGAAAAGAGATGCACCAATTCTTTCAGGACTTGTCCTTACTTTCCTTTGAACCTCGGTTCTCTTTTTTCCATAAAAGCCGCCATTCCCTCAACGGCATCTTCAGTGGAGATGACCCTGCCAAGGGCGTCGCAGAGATGATCAATCGCCTCTTCAAAAGGCATATCACTCATCGCCCTGAAGGCCTCTTTGCCGATACGGTTCCCTATGGGGCTTTTGGAAGTGAGGAGTTTTAGCGTCTCTTGCACCTCCACGTCCAGACGCTCAGGTTCCACGGCGCGTGTAATGAGTCCCATTCTCTCTGCTTCAGGAGCAGGGATTTTTCGACCCGTGAGGACCATGTCCATCACTTTCTTTCTGCTTGCATTTCGAAAAAGAAGAGCCCCGATCATCATAGGGAAAATCCCGACATTAACCTCTGGAGTGCGAAAGAACACGTCATTTCGTGCGATCACAATATCACAAGAGAGCATCAGCCCCAGACCACCTGCAACACATGGCCCGTTGACCCTGGCAAGCAAGGGCTTCTCAAACCTCGCCATCTTTTTGAGAAGCTCGGCATAATTCCTGGCTCCTGATAATCGGTCTTCCCCCTCTTTGGCGAAAGTGACAGCAAGGTCGGCGCCTGAACAGAAAGCCTTGTCTCCGGCTCCGGTAATACAGACAGCACGCACAGCCTCATGCTCATCTGCTCTGGCAAGATAACTCAGGAAAGATGTAATCATCTCCTGGCTGAGCGCGTTTCTTCTGGACTCTCGATTTATGGTTAGAATGGTTACACTGTCCCTTGCCTCATAAAGAAGATCTTCGCTCATTTTCTTCCACCTCTTCTTCGATCTCCACCGAAATATCTCCGGGAGCTACTTTTGCGCCTTTGGAGGTGTTTACCTTCCGTGATTTCAACGGACCGCAGACTTACGCAGACGGACACGGACTTTTTCCTCTGCCGAGTTGGCAGCGATGAAAGTCCATGCCAACACTTTTGAACGTTACCAATTCCTTTCCAAAAGCGCGTCTCCAATCTTCATGCGAGATATTTCGGATGAGGTTCCCGCGATCTGAAGATATTTGGCATTTCGATATCCTTTTTCCGCGGCATTGCCGAGGCGATAACCCTGTCCGCCCAGAACCTGAAGCGCATGACTGGTTACAGCCTCGACAGATTCCGCACAAAAGACCTTGGCGCAATGGGTAAGCACCCCCGCCTCTTTGTCGTCCACATCTGTCATCCAGGCAGCCCGATAAGCGAGCAAACGGGCTGTCTGCAAAAGGGTCAACATCTCGGCCAGCTTGAAACCGACTTCCTGGTAAGCAATGATAGGCTTGCCCCCGCTGTGGTGGGTCTTGGCATAGTCCACGGCGGCATCCATGGCGCACTGCATGAGCCCCAGGCTGGCGGCTGTCAGGACCTGGTTCTCCCAAATGCGAACGGCTTTAAGAGGTTCACTTCCTTCAAAGGGGCCTAAGACGTCACTGGATAGTACAAAACAGCCTTTGAGGGAGATGGGGGAGATGACCGCGCCGTTGTATCCAAGGGTCGGAAGTCTCTCACCAATCAAAAGACCTTCCGTCTCTTTTTGGATCATGAAGAAGGCCACGCGGTCTCCCTCTTTACCGGCCACGGCAATGTAATCCGCGATGGGTCCGTTTACCACATGCCACTTTGAGCCTGAGACTTGCAAACCGTCGCCACGCCGAATTCCCTCGGTATTGAAGAGATTGTTTTCGATATTCATACCCTCTTCGGAAAGCCCCACCGCCCCGATGAGTCGCCCTTCTTTCAGGGCAGGGAGAATTTCTGTCTGCTGATCAGGGCCGCCGTAAGTCGCTACCAGACGTCCGAAGACTCGAGTGCTCACCTCTACTGCAAGGAATAGAGAAGGGCTGATGCTAGCCAGGGTTTCCTGGGCTGCGAGCAGACCCACATTGTTTTTTCCATGCTCCAGACCCAGAGCCAGGTAACCGGCCTGTCCAAGAGCTCGCATCCAATGAGAGAGGATGCCGCGGATTTCTTTGCTGCCACCAGTCTCCAGTTGGTCCAATGAAGCTCTGGAGTCTTGATCGAACAGTCCTTTGACCATCTGGCAGAGGCTCTTTTCATTTTCGCTGAAATCGAAGTTCATTTTGTCCTTTATCTCTGTGTGTGGATTTTATGATTGGTCCTCATCCAGCAACATCTCTCTGCCGGAATCCACCAGTGCGTTGTCTGCCGTGCGTTGTCCCTTGTTAGTCCGTTTCAACGGACAGCCAACTCAAATCAGCTTTGCTATGATCCTCTTCTGGATTTCCGAAGTGCCGCCTCCTATGGGGGCCAGTCGACTATCTCTAAAGAACCGTTCCACGTCATATTCGTGGCAGTATCCATAGCCGCCATGAAGGCAAACCGCATCATTTGCGGGGTTTAGACTCCAATCGCCAATAAAAAGCTTGGCCACAGCCGCTTCCAGGTGGTTGAGGGGTCTCCCTTGGTCCTTACACCAGGCAATGCGGTAGCAAAGGGATCTGGCCGCTTCAGCAAAGATCTTTATGTCGGCTAACTTGTGTTTGATGGCCTGAAACTCGGCGATGGGTCGGCCGAACTGGTAGCGCCCCTTGGCATAGGCAACGCATTTTCTAAGGATATAGTTCATGCCCCCGACGAAAGGCGCCAAAAGGGCACTCCGATCCCATTCGACGGTCTGCAATGCCATGAGAAATCCGGCGCCTTCTTGGCCGATCAAGTTCTCAGCCGGTATCCCGCAGTCTTCAAAAACCAGTTCTGATGTATGGGAACTCCTCACCCCCATCTTGATGAGATTTTTTCCCGCCGAAAAACCAGGCGTTCCCTTTTCCACGACGAATGCAGAAACCCCGGCATGTTTCAACGCCTTCTCCGTCTTGGCATAGACGACCGCGACGTCAGCGATCGGGCCGTTTGTGATAAACATCTTATTTCCATTGAGAATATACCGCTCTCCCCGCTTCTCTGCCCGCGTCGTTATGGAGGCGACATCCGATCCTGCGCCCGGCTCCGTAAGCCCCATGCACCCGATCCACTGCCCTGACGCCAGTTTGGGGATGAATTTTTGCTTCTGGGCATCCGTTCCGTGGGCAAAAATGGTATCGGCACAAAGGAAGGTGTGCGCTCCGTAGGCGAGGGTGAGCCCCCCGTCTACACCGGCCTCACCCAGAGCCTCCCCAGCAAGCACTGTGGTCACCACGTCCGCATCACTTCCCCCCAGCTCTTCAGGAAAATGAAGACCGAGGATACCGAATTCCCCTAGCTTTCGGAAGGACTGAAAATCGAATTCGCCGCTGAGATCATGCTCTTGAGCTCTTGGGGCAATCTCTTTTTTCGCGAAGCGGATGAGCTGCTCCTTGAACATGATCTGCTCTTCAGTAAATGAAAACTCCATGGCTTGCTCCTCTAAAGGCGCCTCTTAATCTCTTTTCCTGTCGTCTGCCGTCTCAGGGTTTCACGCCCCATTCAAGAAGACCTCCAGGATACTCTGTGCGATCTTTTTTTTGGGGA
This sequence comes from Desulfobacteraceae bacterium, assembly GCA_050050615.1. Lineage (GTDB taxonomy): Bacteria > Desulfobacterota > DSM-4660 > Desulfatiglandales > HGW-15 > JASFTV01. Next base: position 7,413 of record JASFTV010000066.1, on the reverse strand, counting down.
TCCCCCTTTATTTTTTGGTCAACAAGGACCATGGCCGAAACAAAGGTTTCGAGGGCGCTGAGAAATATATAGATCAGATATCGGGCTTCAAAAAGGTCTTCCTTGTTGTAGTAATAATGATAAACAAGGCCGTAGGAGATGCCGGCCTCATTCGCAATATCCGACGTTCTCGCCTTGTGGAAGCCCTTTTGTTTAATGATCCTGACGGCGGCATCGAAGATGGCTTCCTCCTTGTTTTTTCTTAATGAAGGTCTTTTCCCATGGGAAGGCACTAAACCATAAATTGATTGATAAGCCAATCAATTTCTTCGGCTTTCAGGCTGCCTGGGTGCAACTCCGTATGCATGTAGGATATGCTCTGCTCAGGATCTGGGTTTCTTATCGAAATGTGCGCCTGAGGGGGCGGGAGACTAACCGACAGTTCAAAAGAGGAGGGGTGCTTTGAATACGAGAGCGGAATCGGTAGGATTGAGCCCGAAACCTTGATTCTTGAAAGCCGCCCCTTCTGCAAAAAGTAAATTTGGTCCCTTTTCCCAGCAAGATGTAGGGGTCATTTGTGGAATGTCGAGGGCAGATCCAATGACGCGCTCAGATCCTGGCCAGAGCGGCTATGGCATGGGCAACCGTCTCTAACTCCTTTTCCTGGATGGTTCTCAGATCCAACAGGACGTGGTCTTTCTCAACCCTTGCAATGATGGGTGGATCGTATGATCTCAACCAGGCCTCAATAGCATGGGCTGATAGTCTTTTGGGGGTGAGGCATAAGAGACACGTTGGGATGACAAGGAGGGGTAGGGCCCCACCTCCTACCTTGGAGTCCCCTTCCGTGAGATCGAGCGCGAAATTGCGAGAATCCAGCTTCCCGATCGTTTTGAGGAGCCGTTGAGCCTTTGTCTTCATGCGCCTGTATGGGTGGCATATCATCTTCAGTGTGGGGATTTCTCTAAGCGCTGCTCGCTCATCCCTGTATAGTCTCAAAGTCTCTTCCAGGGCGAGGAGTGTCAGCTTGTCTATTCTCAGCGCCCGGTTCAGCTGATTTTTCCTTATGGCCTCGACCAGGTGCTTCCTTCCCAGAATGATCCCTGCCTGGGGCCCACCCAGTAATTTATCACCGCTAAAGGTGACCAGATCCACGCCATGTTCCAAAACCTCTTGAACAATGGGTTCTTTGTAGAGGCCATATTTGGAAAAATCCACGAAGCAACCGCTGCCCAGATCTTCCATAACCGGTATGCCGTATTTGTGTCCGAGGTTGACCAGTTCGGATGTATCCACCTCCTCGGTGAAGCCGATAACCTGAAAGTTACTGGTATGCACCTTCAACAGAAGGGCCGTATCCGGCCCGATCACTTCTTCATAGTCTCTGAGATGCGTCTTGTTGGTCGTTCCGACTTCGACCATTTTTGCCCCGCTTTTTCGCATCACCTCTGGAATGCGGAAAGACCCGCCTATCTCCACCAGCTGACCTCGGGATACCACGACCTCACGATCCTTTGCCAGGGTTTCGAGTGAAATAAGGACTGCGGCGGCATTGTTGTTGACCACCATAGCGGCCTCTGCCGAGGTGATCTCCCTCAGAATGCCCTCTACATGGGTGTATCTGCTCCCCCTTTGCCCCTTGTCTAGATCATATTCGAGGTTGCTGTACCCGCCGGCGATGGGGCGAAACCTTCTCAAGACCCTTTCAGCCAAAATGGATCGGCCAAGATTGGTGTGAACGATAATGCCGCTTGCGTTGATGACCGGCTTAAGGCTTGGGCGGCTTAGCTGTTCTAGCCTTTCACGCACATTCCCAGAGACTTCCTCAATGCTCAGCCTAGAGGGATCTTCAGGTCCTTCCCCAGATTGTATATCTCGACGGATTTGATCAAGAACCTGGTTTATTGCTTTGAGCACCAGACTGCGGGGATATACCGTAGATATTTCCATCAGGCTGGGGCTATTCAGCAAGCGGTCTACCGCCGGTATTCTTCGGAGCAGTTCACTTTTTTCTTCAGCCAGCACGGATCGTTCTCCTTCCAAGGCTACTTAGCCAATAACGCCAGGAAAAGCGGTAAGTTTTTGTTGCAAAAAACAGCAGACATGATAAATTACGTCTATAGTCATGGTGGGTGTAGCTCAGTTGGTTAGAGCACTGGGTTGTGGCCCCAGAGGTCGTGGGTTCAAATCCCATCACTCACCCCATATCCATGAACAAATGGATACCTGGCCGGTTATCAGGTGCCCGAATATCCGCGAGTGCTATACTTCAAAGGGCTGATCACTTGCTAGGTATTTTCTATATCAATTCTCTTACAGGTGTCAAACATTTCTCTTCTCAAAAACCCTGTAATTTCCGCAACAACCATTCCATGGGCTGCCAGCTCCCTTCAATTGGAACGTTCAAATGGTATGCTCGACCACCATCCACGCTCCGATTGCGCCACTTTGAGGCCCTAAAATAGGGCTTTCAAGGCCTACGATCCCGCCTGTCCCGTCTTGAGAACGGCCCTCACCGTGGTATCCCCTATATAGAGGACCGCCCATTCAAGCAGGCCTCGCATCTCAGGTGTAAACACAGAGAAATGCCACAAGCCCCGTCCGGTCGACTTGTTTCAGTAACATGCCTATTTTTCTATTATTTTCAGATTACCGAGTTGCAGACCGAAGGCCCGGATCTTTGCCCAAAACATCCAGTATCACGCTTAGCCATCCACACAGGATGCCCTGCTGCGGGCTCAGAAAAGATAATCTTCAAGAAAGCATCTTAATTTTGGTGTTGACCAATTAGTTAAAATTGATTAAAATTTCCAAATATTTAACGGAACGAAAAGCAGGAATATAAAAATTCCCTTGGTTGAGTGCAAAAAATCACGTCAGTTTTTGCCTAGCACCTAAACCAGCGTAGATTGTGGGGTAGAGGTCCAAATACAAGGCTGGCGGTCAGAAGTTCCGGTCGGAGAAGAAAGGACGTATTTTGATAGATGGCCTTGTATACTGAGGAAGGATCAAATGCCGCTATGGAGACGGAAAGACGCAAAAAGCGAAGAATAGAGGTTAGTTGGCCTGTTACAGTTCTCAGTGATTACGGTTCAATAGAAGGAGTCATTAAGAACATTACTGTGGATGGGGTCTTGATCCTTTGTGATGACCCGTTGCGTTTGAATGAGACGTATCAAATGTCGATCCTGCCTCCCGATCACAAAGCCATTGGCGTAAGCGGCAAGGTGGTCTGGTCAGATGCCTATTGTATGGACGAAGATGATAGTGTCTTTGGCATCGGTGTCTGCCTGGTCAGAATCTCTGATCAAGACCGCAAGCAACTGGGCGGTATCCTCTCGGGGCTTCAGAAATAGTGGTAGGGAAGGAGAGAATCAAAGAGCGATCTGTTTGCCACTCCCTACGATCTTATTCGCTGCCTGTTATCGAGGCGTAAGTTTTGAAAGCTATCATGCGAGAGCCCCTTGAGAAGGGCTTTTGATGTTGCAGGACATTTGAGATAAAGAGAAAACGGCGTCATGTCCCGAAACTTCATGGAAAAAAGATCTGAGTCCCGAAGCCCTCTGAATGAATTTCACAGTGTTGAATTTTCAATAGGGGATATTGAGTTTGCCTATCAATTCAAGATATGGGATGTGTCACCATGCGGCATGTGCGTGATGGTGAGGCCGGATTCTGATTTATTGAAGCACCTCAAGGTGGGCGATGTCCTGAACATGAAATACTATAAAAATGACGCAGCGAGGCCTATTGAGTTCCTCAAAACAGAAATTAAGCATATCAGCAGAGACGACTCAGGACGATTCAGCGATCATTATCTGGTCGGATTATCCATCTTGGGCGATCAAGCCTTTTCTTGAGCCCAGTCCGGATTGGCCAACCCAGCTTGAACCCCTCAGGGATAAGACCAACCCTGTTCCTCAAAAGAGAATCAGGGTTTTCCTTTCTTAGATAGACCCTATAAGAACAGGAGGGCGACACCCACCACGGCCATAAAGGCTCCCATGATGGCACGCAGACTCATCTTTTCATTGAAAAACAAAGCGGACGAAGGGATGATCCGTATGGGCATGATCGAAATTATGGTTGCGGCTATGCCATGCATTCTTGACTCTTGAGGGGATGATGTGTATTATCCGGCTCTTTGAACCTGTCCGACAACTTGGCAGGGTAGCCTCTCTGGGCTACCAAATATGGTGTATCAAACGCAGTCGGCCCATGCAACGCAGTCATGAAAAGAGGAAGTCTAAAATCTGATGCAATACTCCTTTTGACTGCACTCATCTGGGGGTTTGCATTTGTGGCTCAGCGGGCCGGTATGGCCCACGTGGGGCCCTTCACGTTCAACGGCGTTCGCTTTGCCTTGGGCAGCTTTTCCCTATTGCCTCTCTTGTTTGCACAGCGAAAGCAGATCTCTAGGAAGGGAAGCATCCTGCCGCAGCCAAGCACCAATACGGTGATCATAGGGGGCAGCTTGGCTGGATCCGTTCTTTTTGTGGCTGCATCTCTTCAGCAAGTTGGTTTGGTCTATACGACGGCGGGCAAGGCGGGTTTCATTACAGGCCTTTACGTCGTTATCGTGCCCATTCTGGGTCTTTTGTTAAGACAGAGGCCGGGCGTGGGAACTTGGATCGGTGCTGTCTTGGCCGCCGTTGGCCTCTACCTCTTGAGCATCACTGAAGCATTCACGATCGACCCTGGGGATTTTTTGGAAATCATAGGCGCCTTTTTCTGGGCGGCCCATGTCCTGATCATAGGATGGTTCTCACCAAGGATAGCCTCTGTTCAACTCGCTTTTTTCCAGTTTGCGGCATGCTCTGTGTTAAGTCTCCTAAGTGCGCTTTTGACCGAAGCGATCAACCTTTCCGGACTTATTGCGGCCGCAATCCCCATTTTGTATGGTGGCCTCGTTTCAGTAGGCATGGCCTATACCCTTCAGGTGGTCGGCCAGAAAGGGGCGCAGCCGGCCCATGCGGCGATCATCTTGAGCTTAGAGGCGGTCTTCGCCGTCTTAGGAGGCTGGCTTATTCTGAGTGAAACGCTCTCCACGCGGGGACTCATAGGGTGTGCCCTCATGTTTTCAGCCATGCTCATATCCCAGATACCCTTTAAGAGCGTGGATTTTATGGCTGGGGCCAAGTGGGTTGTCTCTCGCCGCAATTTCGTATCATAATCCTTTCAGCTTGCAACACCGCCCTGGTTGTCCCCGTCTTTCATAACTCTCGGTTTTGGTGCAGGTGTGCCCTAAAGCTATGAAAGTATGCCGCTGAAAAGCTGATGGGTATGTTTGTTCCCATTTCAGGAAAAACCAACATATCCGATCGCTTCATGAGTCAGTAAGACAAAGAGGCACAACCGTTAAGGGTCAGTTCAAAAGAAAATAGGGGTATTAAGCCTAATACCCCTAAAGAGTGGCGATACGAAAAAGTCAGCTTTTGTGCCCCGTTTGTAAAGCTGGTGAAGGGCAGAGGTTAGCGAAAGATCACTTCGCCGGGATGTAAGGAACGTCTATTCCCCACCATCCCTGTTCAACAGATTTTTCCCCGGTTTTGTCGGTAGGATTTCTATACCCAACTAGGCTAAACTTGGTATGATCCCAACTCTTGTACATGGTCTCGTGTTGCCAAAACTCAGACTGTGTCGCCATGGCGCCGCAACCTGTAAGAAACATTCCCAGGACAAGCAATGACAGTAATTTTTTCATGGCCTAACCCTCCTTCTAAGATAGACTTTATTCATCAAGTGAAACTAAATGCGCTCTTTGATGTCTAAAGGGATCATGTCATCTCCATCAAAGAACGTTGCCTGATGCCTGTTCCCGCTTCATTGGTCCCCCTAATGTAAGAAACGTGACAGAACCAATCTTTCTTTTCTCACCCCCCGGAACAACTTTTTCGAATTACAATAAGTACGATCAATTGAAAAGTCAATATAATAGACCTGTTCAATGTTGTCCAAAAACGAATCGGTGCTTCGTGCGAGTCATGGGGGTCTCTTTTCAAAAACGAAGGGGATGCGGGAAGGGCTATGCGAACGGGGGCAGCGAAGGCGGGCGGAGCACCTTCGCAGCCAATTCCACGGAGGTCCTTCCATGGCGATTCCCAGGAGGCCCTCCGCCCGCCTGTCCCGCCCCTGCGGGGCCTCACCCATGGTCAAATGCTGATTATCGGGCACCGGCATTTCGTTTTTGAAAAGAGACCCCCATGGCTCGCGGCTCGGTGCTCATGGGAACCTGAATGTTGGCCCCGTGGAACATCTTGTAAATACAGGCCCCTAGCTCCTTTAGAAGCCTGTTTTGATTTATTTTGGATACCAGTGAGACCTGTTATTTGTAAAGCATGGTCCGCTATCTCCCATTTTTCGACCCGCAGATTACCGAATTTCGGGGCACAAATTGACAATTTTTTGCATCCATTGACAAATTGTGCGCCTTCCAGGAGCCCACTTCTCAAGCATTGAGTCTAAGTATTTTAAATCATTATAATATTAAGGCACCGCCCTCATTGCATAATTCTTGCATATCAGGGTATGGGCTACGTGGCAAAAGATCTCTTTTCAGTTCAACGGCTTAGGATTTCAGGGAAAATAGAGTGATTGGACACAATCCGGACGATCAGGCAGGAAAGAAGAGGATGGTGCCTCTCCGACAAGTGAGGCGGGTGATCCTTCTGTCCCTTCTCTTACTTCTTTGGTCTGCGCCAGGGTGTCTTCCTCCCCCATACAGGGCACATCCAGAGTTTGAGACAAGAGTCAAGAAGATAAATGCCCTTGCCCTTGTCCCCCCTGTCGTCAAAATCTATGAACTGACGCCGTCCGGTGTGGTGGAACTGAGAGACGATTGGTGCGCGATTGGCAAAGCAAGTCTCGAAGATGCCTTTCTGGAAGCCTTCAAGGCGAGACATTACCCGATAAGACCCCTGAGGGCGGATGCCGGTGTCAAGGAAGAGATGGAACAGATTCGAGCCCTTTTCAAGTTGGTTAATAAGTCTGTCCAGTTGCACAGTTACGGACCGCAGGTATTTCCCGAAAAAATAGGCCATTTTGAATACAGCTTAGGGTCGGTAGAAAGGGTTGTGACAGCGTGCGAAACCGATTCGATTGTATTCGTTTTTGGTTTCGATCAGGTCTCTGCACAGAGACCGAAAACGTATGTGAGCGTTGCCGTGGTGGATTCATCAGGGACGATCCTCTGGTATTGTGTGAAAGGTTCCAGAGGAGAACATGAACTCAGGGATCCAATAAGCACGGCCATGCTTGTTGAAGATATCCTTTCTTCTTTCCCGAAGAGGGTGGAATGAAATATCTCTTGGTGACGGGGATGCTATGTTTCATGTTTCTTGGTTGCGCAACCGAAGGCGTAACGCCGCCACCGAATGATCTTCAGAAAGGGGATGACGAACGCCGGCTCTGGCAGAGGGCAGAAGCGGAGCAACG
>JASFTV010000065.1:0-13703 GCA_050050615.1 Desulfobacteraceae bacterium | reverse complement strand
GCCGTGGGCTCTCTCCTCAGAGTCGCAACCAACATTCGTCCCGGGCCCTTTCAACGGCACCAAGCTCATAATAGGCGCCTCGAAGCAGCCCCAAAGGATGAGCATTGTTGCAACCTTGATCTTCTGTGCCTGCCCGCCATGATTCGTGGCGGGCCAATCCGGGGCGTCTATTAAAGATTTGGGGGCGGCCACAAGGTACCTGACGAAATGTTGCGGCTCTGAGGAGAGACCCCCGGCGGCCCTCAATGGCATGAATCCTCCTATCCTTATAACGACATATTAAGGTCATTTCTGGGACACGATACTAGGCGCTGGAAGATTTTGGCATCATAAAACATTTGATAAATACCACCGTATCAATATAAATATAGTCTCAAAGGATCCGCATTCAATGAAATGGAACGATCTAACCGGATATTCCGAGGCCCCACCCTAAGCTCGGGGATAAGAGGTGTAGTCCCATGCCAATGACAAAGATTGTATGTACCATAGGTCCAGCCAGCGAATCGCCTGAAATCGTCAGGGAGATGATTCGAAGCGGGATGGACGTGGCCAGGCTTAACTTTTCACACGGAAATCGAGAAGAACACAAGGAAAAAATCCGCATTATCCGAAAGGTCTCAGGGGAACTGAATCAGCCCGTCGCCATACTCCAGGACCTCGCAGGGCCCAAGATCCGGGTGGGTATCATCCCTGAACCGGGCTTACGACTTGAGGCGGGCCAGACCTTTGTTTTGACCAGCAAGGACGTGGAAGGAAATAAGGACCGTGTCTCTATCTCCTATGCCGATTTGCCCCGTGAAGTGCGAGAAGGCGATCGGATCCTGTTGGCCGATGGGACCATGGAACTGACTGTAAGGCAGACAAATCATTCCGAGATCGTTTGTGAGGTTATCACCGGAGGCGTTCTCACCTCCCACAAGGGTATTAATCTGCCCGCAGGGAGTGTCCAAACCCCCTCCCTGACCGAAAAGGACAGGGAGGACCTCCTCTTTGGCCTGGAACACGATGTGGATTATGTCGCTCTTTCCTTTGTTAGACATGCTGAGGACATTATGAGCGTGAAAGATCAGATCCTCCAAAGAGAAAAGAGCACGCCCGTCATAGCAAAGATTGAAAAGCATGAGGCTATTGAGCGTATCGACGAGATTATGGAAGCATCGGATGGTATCATGGTCGCCCGAGGTGACCTCGGTGTGGAGATCCCTTTGGAAAAGGTCCCCAACATTCAGAAGATGCTGATCCGCAAGGCGAATATACTGGGGAGGCCGGTCATCACCGCCACCCAGATGCTCCGCTCCATGGTAGATTCACCGCGTCCGACCCGCGCCGAGGCGACGGACGTCGCAAACGCTGTACTGGATGGAACCGATGCGGTCATGCTTTCTGAAGAGACGGCTAGCGGTTCCTATCCTATCGAAGCGGTCCGTTTCATGGCTCGCATTATGCAAAGCGCTGAAGACGGCTTTCCTCATCTTGAGTATTTGCAATTGATCCCCAGAAACGATATCTCGGAATCCGTGGCCCATGCTTCTTGTGTTCTGGCCGACCACTTGGATGCAGCCGCGATCGTGGCGCCCACCCAATCCGGTCTCACAGCGAGGCACATCTCCCGCTTCAGGCCAAGGAGACCTGTTCTCGCGTTGTCTCCGAACCGAACAACGGTACAGAGGCTGCCCCTTTTCTGGGGCTGCATCCCTCGTCTCGTGCCGGACCATACGGATACGGACGACATGATCGAGAACGCAGCGCGTTCTGCCATGGAGACGCGTCTTGTCTCAAAAGGGGACTTGGTGATTATTACCTCGGGTCATCCCGTCTGGGTAGCCGGGACGACCAACATGGTCCGGGTCAAAAGATTGTGAAAAAGACTCCAGTACCCTGGCCCAGACCTGAACTGACGAGTACCGATTTACATGGGCTATCCTTGGCAAAGGTCGCGTCGGCACTGGATGGTACTCGTTTCAAAGCGCCAAGGCAGGCTCCATCACTCCGATACCCCGTATCGCCGCTTGCTGCAAGAGGTTGTTTTCTCTAATTGCATCCAAAGGGACGCAGGTTTCTAAATTGACTTGAAATGGGGGTCTTACCGATTCCGGCTCTCGCAAAAGTTTTTGCAGTATTTGGTCTCATCTTGACCTTGAACCGTCTTCGTCTCCCACTGAGCCTCTCTCTCTTGATTGGATCGCTGGTTCTTGGGCTGTCGATGGCATTGAGCCCTCTTCGTTGGATGCATGTCGCCCTGATCTGTGTCGCCAGACCGCAATCTATCAGCCTCGTCTTGATTGTAGGACTCATCCTGGTCATAAGCAAGCTTATGAAAGAGGCCGGGCAGATGGACAGATTGGTTGAGAGCTTCACCCGCCTCTCCAAGGATGCTCGTACCGTCGGTTCAGTTATGACAGCCCTTATCGGACTCCTGCCCATGCCGGGTGGTGCCCTCTTTTCTGCGCCCATGGTTGAGACATCTCTTGGCAAGCAGTCTGTGACCAGTGAACAAAAGACCATCCTCAATTACTGGTTCCGGCATATCTGGGAGTACTGGTGGCCCCTCTACCCGGGGGTGGTCCTGGCTGTGGTCCTTTTGAAGGTTGAGACATGGCGATATATGGCCGTTATGGCGCCCATGACGCTGATTTCCCTGCTGGCAGGTGTGATCTTTATCCTAAAACCCATCGGAAAAGCAGAGAGGCGGCAATACGAGGGGGAGATTTCCTGGATCGGTATAAAGGCGTTCTTGTGGGAGATCATGCCGATCTTGATAGTGGTTTTTGTCATTGTCACACTGGCCGGCGCGGTTGGGGTCTTGGGACTTGTAGGTTTCCGTGTGAGGGTATCCGGGGCCCTCTCCATCTTACCTGGGCTTTTGGCCTCTATTATTTGGGTCTGCCGTGTCAACCATATCCGCTTCAGACAACTCCGATCGGCTCTGCTGGACAGGAGCATCCTGCCAATGTTGCTCCTTGTCTTGGCCATTATGGTTTTTCAAGGCCTGTTGATCGAGAGCCAGGCCGTCGTCCAGATTCGCAATGAACTGATGGCTTACAGAATTCCTGTTATCCTGATTGTCCTCACGATGCCTTTTGTATCAGGTTTCATCACGGGTATCGCGATCGGATTCGTGGGAACCTCTTTTCCGCTGCTCATACCTATGTTTCCCACAAACACTCTCTTGGAATACCTGTCCTTTGCGGCATTGGCTTATACATTCGGTTTTATGGGGATGATGCTCTCGCCGGTTCATCTCTGTTTTCTGGTGACCAAGGACTATTACAAGGCAAGTCTGATGAAAAGCTACCGATACCTGATTCTGCCTACCCTAAGCGTCATGGTTGCGGTGACAGTGCTATACTACGTTGCAAGGGCTATTTAGGTTTTCGCGCTCCATTCTCCGTCTTTTACTCCATATCCATTCCGGGTGCAAAATCAATCTCTACCACTAAAACCATTGAAATCTTCTTCTTTATGGTTTAATGGATCAAATACCTCCCATGGTTGCCCGCGCACAGGGTGAAAATCAGCCCAACAGAGGCTAAATGACGTCTTTTTTGACCTTTTGCCCTGTTCGTCCTATTGTTTTATAAGGATCAAGGGGTATCGTTCAAAAGTGTTCGCATGGCTAAGGCCTCATTACTCTATCTCTTTACCCCGCTGAGGGAGCCCATGACGTTTTTCTCCCTCCGGCCTGTAAGCCTAGGGGCTGGAAGCGGCCCCGAGGGGAGAAAAAGGTTCACGGCCGGGAAACGCATTTCAACCAGAGACAATAGTCCATGCGAACGCTTTTGAGCGTGGTTGATAGACCACTTAAAGTCGTTTTAGAAACCGGGGGGCAAGCCCCGTGTACCCCCACAAAAACTGCGCGCCATTCACCCCGCCCTTCCGGACGGGGCCTCTGCCGCGGTTTTTGTAGATTTCAGAAAGGCAAAACCGATGGAACAGAAAGCCAAATTGATCATTGACGGAAGAACATACGAATTGCCGATCGTTACCGGCACTGAAGGGGAAAGAGCTGTCGATATTTCCAAGCTGCGTAAGGAGACCGGGTTCATAACCCTTGACCCTGGTTACGCGAATACGGGCTCCTGTAGAAGCAGCATTACCTTTATGGACGGCGAAAAGGGGATCCTTCGATACCACGGCATCCCCATAGAACAACTGGCTGAACATTCCACCTTTGTGGAGACAGCCTACATGTTGATCAACGGTGACCTCCCAACCCGAAAGCAACTGAATCGCTTCTCTGTCCTTTTGAACGACCACTCCCTTGTGCATGAGGACATGCGTCAGTTCTTTGAGAACTTTCCCCGAAGAGCTCACCCTATGGGCATCCTTTCCTCCATGGTCAACGCTCTGCGAGGCTTCTATCCCGAACTCCCTGAGAGATCGGAGGAAGAGGAAATCAACGTCACCTTTACCAGGATTCTTTCTAAGGTAAGAACCATGGCAGCCATGTCCTACAAAATCTCAAGGGGCCACACAGTTGTCTATCCAAGGCATGACTTAACTTATCCGGCCAACTTCTTGAACATGATGTTTCATTCGCCCGTCCGGCCATATCAGATTGACCAAGACCTCGTAAATGCCATGAACGTTTTCTGGATCGTCCATGCCGATCATGAACAGAACTGCTCCACCGCAGCTGTGCGATTGGTAGGCAGCGCTAGGGTCAATCTTTATGCAGCCATATCGGCCGGGATATGCGCTCTGTGGGGACCCCTGCACGGGGGGGCGAATCAGGCCGTGATCGAAATGCTCAGCGCCATACAGAAGAGCGGTGGGGACGTGGCCCCCTTCATCGCGAGAGCCAAGGACAAAAAAGACCCCTTTCGGCTTATGGGATTTGGACACCGGGTCTACAAGACCTATGATCCGAGGGCACGCATCATTGAAAAAGCGTGCAACAGGGTGCTAAAAAAGCTCAAGTGGCAGGATCCCCTGCTGAATATTGCCAAAAGATTGGAGGAGGTCGCGGTAAAAGATCCCTACTTTATTGATCACCATCTCTATCCCAATGTGGATTTTTATAGCGGCATTCTTTTGAGAGCAATAGGAATTCCCCTTAACATGTTTACGGTCATGTTCGCCATAGGACGCTTACCCGGATGGATTAGCCAATGGAAGGAGAGTATCGACGACCCGGACTGGAAGCTCCACAGGCCCCGACAGGTCTACGTCGGCCTGAATGAGAGAGATTACATCCCTATAGATAAAAGGGCCTAGTATTGTGTATCGCAAATAACTTGACAACCTTCAATCGCAGCGGGGGCCGTCGGCGTTGGTCGTCCAGACCGCAACTATGCGCTCCGTAGCGCTTTCAACGGCACCAGATTTTTGCCAGTCGCCCCAGAGCAGCCCCATAAGAGCCGCTTTCAAGCGAAGATACTCTTCTGTGCCCGCCCGCCTCGCCTGCCCGTCCCGGGCCGGTATGGGCCGGGGAGCGGCTCGCGCTGGCGGGCGGGCCTGCCCGGGGCACCTATTGATGTTATGGGGGCGTGAAAGGAGCCCTTTGCAAATTTGAGTTGCGGATCTGAGAGACCAACGCCGACGGACCCCGGTCGTCATTCTCATTTCGATAAGTTATTTCTGTTACAACACACTAGTGCCGTGTGCCACAAATTTGAATACAAGAAGATTGTGTTTTCGGATTTATTGAGTGATGGCCCATTCCTTCCCTCCGGGGCGTAGGCCCTATGGGCCGGAGGCAAGACGATATCTAAGGCGTCCGGAGGAAGTGGTCTGATCTTTGACAGATATCGTCTTTCAGGAACAGGCTATCAGTGCATACGACAGGAATATGTGATACAGGAGACTGGTATGCTGCAGTGCGATGGATTTCGATACAGTGCTGGAAAGCCGGTTATTCTCCTTCGGAGGCCAAGATGAGTATTTTAAGCAAGCTTAAAACCCCAAGCTTTGGGGCTGGCGGCGTTCCCAAAGTGGATGAAGCGACTTATCGACTCAGGGTGGAAGGGCTGATCCGGGAACCTTTTACTTGCTCTCTTGAAGAGATAAAATCATGGCCTCGAACGGCTACGAGCGCCCGTTTGACCTCCGTGTCCGGCTGGTCGGTAAGGGCAACCTGGGAAGGCGTCCTCTGGAGGGAGTTCATGAATTTTGTTAGCTTACTCCCGGAGGCCTCCCACGCCACCTTTACCAGTCTGGGAGAAGGGTATAGCACCACAGTGAGTCTTAAGGATCTTGACCACCCCCGGGTTCTCCTCGTGTATGCGGTTGAAGGAGAGCCCTTGGAGTTGGCTTACGGCGGCCCGCTGCGAATGGTTATCCCCCATCTCTATGGGTACAAGAGCGCTAAGTGGCTGGGCCGCATAGAGTTCGTGGATCGCATGTACGGCGGTTTCTGGGAAGATCGGGGCTATACCCGATCAGGTATCATTGAGCCTGGCTCGACGTTGGACGTCAACACTGGAGTCCGCAAACCGATAAAGGGCGGTGAAGTTTTTGATTTCTAAATGCCTTTTATCCTCGAGGGCCTGTATCAAGGCTCCAATTTCGAATTCCTGCGCCAGGCCAAACCCTTTCCATACGAAATGCTGTCAAAGGAGGACTGAAGGGAGGAAACCATGGATCTTGAGATTTTCGAGAATATGGAATCTTCGGAGCTGCGTAAGTATATCGAGTTCCTGCTCTGGCACTATCGGCTGATAGACGCTTTCTGGTTTATCTATGTGGGTGAACGCTTTGACCAGCCCACTGCGGAACGGATCAACGAGCAGGTTTGGGGCCGCGTCGCAGGGATGGCTGCCAAGGACCTGCTCTCGCGATTCCAGGTCAAGGAGAAAGGACTCAAAGGATTTGTCAACGCCCTGAGGTTTTTCCCCTGGTGCATCCTTGTTGGTTATCACATAGAGGAATCGGATGATCAGGTCATCATCTCCGTCCCCTCCTGCCCTACACAGGAGGCCCGTCTGAGGCGGGGCTTAGAAGAATTTGTGTGCAAGGAAATGCACAGGGGCGAATTTGATAGCTTTGCCAAAGCGGTGGATGACCGGATCCGGGTGGAATGCCTCTTCGCGCCGCCAGATCCCCACCCGAAGGATATGTTTTGTAAGTGGCGTTTTCATCTTACAAGCGACCAGGGATAGTGCGGAAAAGTTTTGAGCAATGAAAAGTCATACCTCCCCATTAACAGAGAGAAAAAAACTGGATGAACTTTACGCCTCCTACAATCATCGCGCCTTCGTCCACCCGGATCCCCTGGAATTTCTCTACGACTTCCCGGAACTTCTGGACCGAGAGATCGTCGCCCTTATCGCATCCTCGCTAGCGTATGGAAGAGTGAGCCAGATATTGAAAAGCGTCTCCTCTGTGCTGGATCGAATGAGCCCATCCCCCTTTCGCTTCATTATGAATTCGCCCCTGGAATTGCTCCGTTCGACTTTCTCAGATTTCAAGCACCGTTTTACAGGGGGCGATGAACTCTCGTGGATGCTCTGGGGCGCAAGGCGCGCCATTGAACAGTACGGTTCTCTTCTCCAATGGTTTCTCACCGGATACAGTGATGATGACGATACGATTCTTCCTGCCCTCTCGAAGTTTGTGAGAGCATTCCTTGGAAAGCGACCAGGCCGCTGGGAGGGCTTCATGCCATCACCAAACAAAGGGAGCGCATGTAAGAGGCTGAATCTTTTCATGAGATGGATGGTGAGACAGGATGCCGTGGACCCGGGCGGGTGGAACAGGATCCCGGCGTCCAAACTGATTATTCCCCTTGACACCCATATGCACAGAATCGCCCTATCCCTCGGTTTGACAAAGCGCAGGCAGGCCGACATGCGTACCGCGATAAAGGTGACGGCTGCTTTCAGAGAAATAGTGCCTGAGGACCCGGTCAGGTACGATTTTGTTCTGACGCGTTTGGGAATCCGTCGTGACATGGATCAGGAAGCATTTTTCGGGAGCTGCGGCATTGCATATGGACAGCCGCATCTCATTGCTGGTCGGAAGGAGAGACCATGAAGGTTTTTATGACCGGTGCAACGGGTTTTGTTGGGACGAATTTAACAAAAACATTGGCTCAAGCGGGTCACGAGGTAACGCTTTTGACCCGTACAGTCAGGGAGGATCGCCCCCTGCCGAGCGGCGCTTCGTACCTGAAAGGGAATCCGATCGAACGGGGTTCCTGGCAGGAAAGGGTCGGTGACCATGATGTCGTCATCAATCTTGCCGGCGCATCCATTTTCACCCGCTGGACCAAATCGGCCCGGAAGACCATCCGGCACAGCCGAATACTCACGACACAAAATCTTGTGGAGGCCCTTGAAGCCGGAAAAGGGAAGGAGGCGCTTTTCTTGAGTGCCTCCGCTGTGGGTTATTATGGATTTCACGGGGATGAGGAACTTGATGAAGAGAGCGCACCGGGTGAAGGGTTCCTCGCATCAGTCAGTGAACAGTGGGAATCCTCCGCCCTTAAGGCGACAGAGTTTGGAATAAAGGTGGCCCTTTTGCGTTTTGGAGTCGTCCTCGGTAGAAGCGGGGGCGCTCTCATGAAGATGATCCCCATGTTCAAATGGTATCTGGGCAGCCCATTGGGTAGCGGAGAGCAGTGGTTTTCGTGGATTCACGAGCAGGATCTCTCAGGCATCTGCCTGTTCCTGTTAGAGCACAAAGGCCTTTCGGGCCCCATCAATTGCACCGCTCCAAACCCGGTTCGAAACCGTGAGATGACGAACATCATAGGTCAGGTCCTGGGAAAAGCCACCTTCATGCCGGCCGTACCGGGCTTCATGATCAAAACGATCTTGGGTGAATTCGGATCTGTCTTCTTGAAAGGCCAAAAAGTGCTTCCCAGAAAGCTCCTGGATGCAGGCTTCCGCTTCAACTTCCCCGAAATGAAAGACGCGCTAGAGGACTTGCTCGGCTAACGATCTGCTGGTCCGTTAAGCCTCTTTGGCTTGCCCATGGCTCGCACGAAGCACCGATTCGTTTTTGGACAAGAATGAGCGAAGAGCACACTTTAACTTTTTCCAGGAAATGATCTATTCAAAAAGTTTACCAATGAGGCTGGTTTCCGATGCGTGTCCCCATGACCTCCAGCGTATCGCTAACAACCACAAAGGCATCAGAATCGACAGCACGGATCAACCTTTTGAGTCTTGAGAGTTCCCTGAAAGTGACGACCGTGTAAAGGATCTGTTGCTCCTGTCCAGTGAACCCTCCTTGCCCACGAATGACGGTTACCCCCCTCTTTATATCCTCCATGATCATTTGGGAAATCTCTTTCCAGTGCGGTGATATGATGTATACCGCCTTCCGCTGACTCAAGCCCGTGACGACCAGGTTTACCATGTAAGAGGTCACATAGAGATAGATGAGTGTGTAAAGGGCCTGCTCTAGAGAAAAGATGATCGCCGCTGCCGTCAGTATCATCGCGTTGAAGGCCAGGATTGTAGAGCCCAGGCGTATGGAAAAAAGCCTGAGGAGGATTACGGACAGGATGTCCGCGCCTCCAGCGGAGCCTAGCGACTTCAAAATAATCCCTGAGCCCACGCCTATGATAATCCCGGCAAGAAGCGCACTGAGCACTGGATCGTAGACAGGGAGATCAACGTGTATGACTGTGAGGGCGCCCGAGAAGATGATCGCTCCGGCAATGCTATAGAGAAAAAAGCGCCGGCCGACAAACCTCCACCCAAACAAGAAAATGGGAATATTCAAGAAAAAATAGATCCAGCCCAGGCCGAAGACAGGGTAAAGGTAATGAATAATCAGCGCTAAACCGGTAACACCGCCGCTCAAGAATTGGCGGGGAATCAGGATCCCGTTTATCCCCACCGTACACAAAGCGCTGCCCAACGCGATTAGGCCCAGGTTCCAAAGCACCTGGGGCAAATGTTCTGCGGTGGATCTCAACGTCTCCAAACGTGACTTGGGCGTCTCTTTACTTCTTGTTGCTTCTGCCATATCTCCTCAACTCCCGTTCTTCGTGCAACTTTTATTTCTGGGGTTCAAAATGGCTTTGTGAGGTCATTAGGTAAGTATAAAGGTAGAAAAAATCAGACAAAAACAGGAGGGGAACAAAAAAAATTTTCCAAGCGATTTTTCCTCGACCTGAAATCTTGTTTTTTTCCAAAGCGCCCTGAAATTCCGAATATGTTGGTGAGAATATCAGCCGATTCTGGCTTATGGTGTGTAGCAGGCAGAGCCCGTTTACATAGCCCATCTTCTAAAGCCTTGCTCTCGCCTGCGCCAATTTATCCGCAGGATCGGTCCCTTTAGTTCGGCGGCTTGAAAGGAATGCGATACATGACGTGGACATCATCTGTGTCCAAATCATAAAACTCATAACGCTCCACGCCTCCTCCATGCATAGGGGCAAACTCCCCTATATTTCGCTCTCTTATCACGGTAAATAATTCCTTCTCACTTGACTCCCAGAAAAGGCCTTCATCAGGAAAATCTTCAGCAGGCACGCTATATGTCACGACGCAATAACCGATCTCCTCTTTTGCCTTTTCCTCATGAATGGCCCCGATCATAGACTGATAGAGAAGCCCAATCTCAAGGTTCTCCTCGATCAACTTCGCCTCCCTCCATGCTATGATGGAAACGACTTTACCTTTGGTTTTTCCGGTCATACGTCACTCCCTGCTGTCACGCCGCTCAAACCTACTGTGCCGGGTTTTCTCCAAAATCAACCCGTCCAGCAGATAAAAAAGCTTGAATGGATAACCTGTACAAAGAAAAAATTGGAGTGCTCGCTTGCTCGAAGCATCTCCTTTAAAGAAACAAACCAACTTTTCACATATTTCATTTTGATTCCCCAGGTCAAGGATAAAAGATTCCGCCTTCACCTGTCTTTTCCCGGATAATACGTTGGGCGGGCCCCTCACATCGCACTCTCTAACGGAGGGGCGAGCCTTTTCCTGAAAAAAGCTCCCTGAGAGGAGCTCCTGAACGGTTATTATAGGAAGGTATATATTGTGTGTCAACAAAAACAAAATACTGGATGTTGCGACTATACCTGAAACAGCGGTGGGTCCCATCAAATGAAATGCCCGGATGGCTTTATCTCATATGCTCATTACTCATCCAGGGTAGAACAAGAAACAGGAGCGTGCTGTCAGATTCAAGGCTTTCCGGAAAATGCGAGGCATTTTCCGGTTGTGGAGATGCCCCGCCCTGTGGGCGGGGAGATTCACCTCAGCTGATCACCTTTCGGGTACAAATCCTCTTGCAAGCTGAACCGCTTCCACAGCGTCTTTTCCATAACCATCCGCTTTAATCTCTTTGGCAAAGGCCGCGTCAACAGGTGCACCGCCCACCATGACTTTGACGCTGTCTCGCACGCCTTTAGACTCCAGGGTATCAATGACATTTTTCATCTCTAACATGGTTGTGGTTAGGAGTGCGGACATTCCCAAGATTTCAGGCTCCATTTCTTGAACTTTTTGAATGACTTTCTCAACGGTAAGATCTACCCCCAGGTCGATAACCCTGAATCCCGCCCCTTCAAGCATCATACAGACCAGGTTCTTGCCGATGTCGTGTATATCCCCTTTCACCGTGCACATAATGACTGTCCCTTTCGACTCCGTCTCCTCATCCTTCAAAAAGGGCTTGATAAGATCCAGCCCTTTTTTCATGGTAAAAGATGATACGAGCATCTCAGGCACAAATATTTCACCCTCTGCGAACATTCGACCGACCTCATCCATAGCCGCGATCATCCCCGCATTGATGATTTCGTGGAGGTCGGCTTTATCGTCAATCAACGTTTTGACCAAACCCTCTATTTCTCCGTGCTTTCCCTTGATCACAGCCTTTTTGATAGCCTCCAGATGATGAGCCATCATGATCGTCCTCCCATTCGCAATGGCGCTTCATAAAGTGGATCCCATCTCCCCCCAGCAGTACCGTTTGCAGGTTAGTAGAGCGTTTCTTAAGTACTGTGGCCACACTGTCATTTCGACCCCCGTGCAAACGGGGGGAGAAATCCTAAAATGCCAATGGGTTATCAAGATTTCTCCCGGAGTTTACCCCTTCAGCAGGCTCCCTTCGATGAACTCAGGGCCAGAGGCAGGGCAGGCCCTGAGGCACTCGAAGGGGTCAAAATGACATGTTAATCAAGAAACGCTCTAGTACCCTTCATGAGCGGCTGAAACAATGGCCTTCAGGTTTTCCATAGGCGTTGCGAGCGGTATGGCGCATTCTGGGCAAATGATGTTGACCCCGGCCTCAGTGGCATAACGCGCCTGCGCATACGCATCGTCCGGGGTACCCTGATAGAGGATTTGGGGATTGTTCACACATCCTGCCAGTGAGATGAGAGCTCCTACCCTGCTGACGACCGTCTTTGCGTCCATTTGCCATTCAAAGTGATATGCGTCGAACCCTGCCTGCGCGAATAGCTCAAGACGGTCATTGCAGTTCCCACATACGTGAAGGATGAGAGGCCCTCCGATCTCTTCCGTTAGCTCCTTGTGAATAGGCAAAAGAAGCTCCTCATAGTGGTACGGTCCTGCGAGATCCCCGGTAACATGGTCTGCGAGAACAACCACATCCGCTCCCGCCTGAAACTGGGCTTTTGCAAAAGCGATAGTTACGGGCATCAACTGACGCATCATCCTTATGACCTTATCTTTCTCTTCCAACCCAATCTGAAGGAGGAAGTTCTGGGTCCCCGCCATATGATAAGAGAGGGTCCAAGGGCCCATGACCTTACCAAAAATGGCCACCCTGTCCCCGACATGACGCCTAAGGATTGAGAGAGCATCTAAGACGACGCGCATGGAAGGCTTTTCAAGGATATTTTCAGGAACCAGGATATCCGAAAAGTCAGCATAGGGGAAACTCTTGGCGTCAGGCATGGAGTTCCGGTCACCCCAGTGGACATTACATCCCAGGGCGGCGGATTCCTGATGTACACTATATTCAGGCATCACTGTATCGAAACCAATGATTTCATGACCTGCCAAGGCCAGCTCAGCCATGGCTTGTGCATCCAAATGGGCTTCCGGGAATGAAACCCCGGCACCATCCATGAGTCCATGGCAGACAATAGAGGTAGGATTTCCAACGGGCGGCCTGCCGCCTTTTCTACCGCTGTACACCGCGGACATGACAAGATTGTGCGACGTCGATTTCATCATCCTCTGACCCCCTCATATTAGCTCAGAGTGGATCTTTCAGCAGTATCTGATCCAGAGAGATGAACGTGAACTTCAAGAATACATGCATTTTGGTCATATTTCAATCCTTGAAGATAGCCGGTTCAAGGCCATATGCCGTGCCTTAGAAGATGCCGGGCTTAGTCTAGATTTTCTCTCAGGAAACCGCATTCCTTCAGATGCTGTGAGATTTCCCGCTCTACCGTCTTGCTTATGGCACTTTCCAGCGCATCCAATTTGAGCCGCGGATAGTGCTTCTCAAGGAGCTTTCTGTTGTACAAAGTATGGACCGAAAGGCTCTCGGGAACAAAGGCCCCTTCCTTCACCTCAAACTCAAACTTCACCCGGATCGGTATCTCGACCCTTTCATATCCAAGATCGAGCACATGGTATACCACTTTTTTCTCAACAAGCCACACCATCGGTCGCCACTTCAAGGAGGGGAGTCAGGTCAGTTCTGGAACTTCTCTCCGCAGCCCGGATTATTCACGAAGTCAGCTCCTTGCGCAAGCTAGGAAGCAAGGGCGAAACTGTATTTTTGTGGCATTCTTCATGAATAATTCCGTCTAGCAGAAA
>JASFTV010000064.1:0-13707 GCA_050050615.1 Desulfobacteraceae bacterium | reverse complement strand
CTCGCGTCCCTTCTTCTCTAGTCTCACAACCCGGGAGTTGTTTTTCATTTCAGCACCATGACTCCAAAGAGCATCGAGGAAAGCGTCTCGAAAAGCACCACTGCCGCCTTGCGGATAGTGTGCCCCAGTGAGGTAATGATTCAGCACTCCCATCGCAATAATGACCGACGCCCGAGTCGGGGGTAAAGCAAAAGTACCAGAATAGCCTGCTAAAACGGCTTGCAACCGCCTATCTGATGTCACTTCATCAAGGAGCTTCTGATAGGGCACCCGGGAATACTTCCGCATCACCGGATGCTTTAAAAGAAACCCAAGCATTGCCAGAAATCCGCCTTCCATCGACACCGATGCTTGCATTGCCTTGGCCATTTTGTCTGAGACCTTCAAGAATCTTGCTATTCCACGCTCCTCTTTTGGAAAATCTTTAAGCAGTTTTTCCTTGAAACGTTCCTTTCCTTTACAAAGCCGAAACTCATAGTCTCCGAAGACGTAACGGTCAAAACCCTCCGGATCGAGCTCGATAAACTGTACTTTGTCCGCTATACCTAGAGTATCCAGCAAACGCCAGAACCCTTCTCCTTTCTGGAGCTCACCGAGATAGTGCAGTCCCGTATCGAACTTGTACGGTTTTCTGCTGAAAGGATTAAGATATCCACCAAAAGAAGGCATGGCTTCGAGAAGCAAAACCGAAAAGCCTTTTCTCGAAAGACTCAGCGCGGATGAAAGCCCCCCTGCTCCGCTCCCTATCACGATTGCTTGATAATCAGCCATATCGTCCTCCTTTCACGACTTGAATGAATTGGAATACCCTTGAGCCACTTGGAGAAAGGATCAATATTGAGAAGAATGACAAATGGTCGAGCCACAATAGAACACGCCGTCCTGTCAGGCTCAAGGCTTACACATTTTGAGAGGTTTTTCCATGAGGGACCTCCTGACAGGGGGTTAAAGGTTGGGAAAGGAACAACGCTTTCAGAATAGGTAAGCTGGGTTGAATGTCAAGGAAAACCGACGTGGTGGGGCTTGTTAAGTCAGGATTCCCTGCCACATTGCTCTAGATCAAAAGCCGCAAAAGAGTGGGGTTGCCAGGGTCACCCACGAGTTTCGATTAGCAGCCCAATACCCAAAAAGTGGTCGATTCAAGGTTTCCTAAATTTACTTGAATTTCAGACGTATCGAAATCTATCATTCAGGTCGCCCCCAAAAGCGAGCGGTTACCCAGAGCAAATCTTTAACCCCTAGCGATTTCAAGCACATAAAAAATATAGACACCTCCTGCAAAAAGGGCTATCCTGATTTTGAGTTTTCCAGCCCTGTCTCCAGCTCAACCGACAACTTAACCCTAACCTTCTGGAGTGAGAAATGGCAGATTGCCACCGGAAGGTTTTGATAGAGAAGCCTCCAAGGGATTTCTATACTCCTTTAGAGGCTTTTTTATTTGGGGAGGTGATCCCATGACCGAGGAGCAGGCCAAACGGAAGCTGACTGCTATCCTCAGTGCTGATGTAAAGGCATACAGTCGTCTCATGGCGGATGATGAAGAGGCCACCGTGCGCACGATCAACGTTTACCGTGAAGTAGTGACTCGTCTCATAAATGAGCACCGCGGCCGAGTAGTGGATGCCAAGGGCGACAATGTGCTGGCTGAGTTTTCCAGTGTAGTGGATGCGCTGCGTTGTGCTGTGGAGATCCAAGAGGAACTCGGTAAACGAAATGACGAATTGCCGGAAAACCGGAGGATGGAGTTCCGAATCGGGATTAATCTCGGGGATGTCATCGAGGAAAAGGAAACGATCTATGGCGATGGTGTGAATATCGCAGCAAGATTGGAGGCTCTGGCTGATGGAAGGGGAGTCTGTATTTCAGGAACAGCTTTTGATCAGATCGGCAAGAAATTGCCGATTGGATACGAATATTTGGGAGAACAAACGGTAAAGAATATCGAGAAACCAGTAAGAGCCTATAAGGTTCTGATGGAGCCAGAATATGTCGGAAAGGTGATCGGGGAAGAGAGGCCAAAGCCAAAGCATTGGCGTTGGGCGGCTATTGGTGGGGTTGTGGCGCTCGTCGTAGTAGCGGCGGCTTTGGCTATTTGGACCTCATATTTCCGCCCTGCATTTGAACCTGCTTCTGAGGACAGGATGGCCTTTCCGTTGCCTGAAAAGCCCTCTATTGCTGTGCTGCCCTTCGACAATATGAGTGGTGATGCTGAACAAGATTACATTGCTGATGGCTTCACACAGAATATTATTACCGGACTTTCACAGATTCCCGAGATGTTTGTTATTGCTCGGAACTCGGTCT
Source organism: Desulfobacteraceae bacterium (assembly GCA_050050615.1). Lineage (GTDB taxonomy): Bacteria > Desulfobacterota > DSM-4660 > Desulfatiglandales > HGW-15 > JASFTV01. The sequence continues at coordinate 11,403 of JASFTV010000064.1, read as the reverse complement.
TCACTTACAAGGGAAAGCCCGTCAAGGTAAAGCAGGTGAGCGAAGAGTTGGGGGTGCGGTATGTCTTAGAAGGAAGCATCCAGAAGGCAGGAGACCAATTGCGCGTCACTGCGCAGTTGATCGATGCTTTAGAGGGAGACCATCTTTGGGCAGAGCGTTACGATCGAGAACTGAAAGACTTGTTTAAAGTCCAAGATGAAATCACAATAAAAATCTTGAAGGCCCTGCGAATGAAACTCGTGATAGGCGGGGAAAGCGACTGGAACAGGGCGGATAACTTCGAAGCCTGGAACCATTTTGCAAAAGGGCTTAGCTATGCTGATCGTATGACAAGAGAGGATAGAAAGAAGGCGAGAGAGCATTATGAGCAGGCTTTAAAGCTGGATCCTGATTACACAGCAGCCTGGATGATGTTGGCGTTTACTCACGTTTCAGACGTAATGACTGGTCTTAGTGAATCCCCTCGCGATTCGATTAAACGAGCGCTTGAAATTTCACAAAAGACCTCAGAACGCTGGCCTGAATCTTATCGCCATACTTTTATGAATATGATTTATTCTATCCAGGGGCAGCTTGAAAAAGCTATCGCCGAGGGAGAAAAAGCTATTGCTCTGGATCCAAACGATCCTCGAAATCATATCCTTTTGGCTACAGCCTTAAATGCTAGAGCAAGGCCCGAGGAAGCCATTGTCTATGCTAAGAAGGCAATGCGACTTGAGCCCTATTATCCGGCCTGGTTCCTGGGTGATGTTTTAGCCGTTTCATATGATCAGGTTGGGCGCTATGAGGAGGGCCCCGCGATAGGCAAAGAATTGCTCAAACGGGCTCTCAAAGGTGAATACCCTCTCAAAAAGGCGCATCGGAGGATGGCACTGATTTATGTTAGGCTCGGCATGATGGAAGAGGCAAGGGCCCATGCCGCAGAATTTCTTAAAATCGACCCTAATTTTTCAGTAGAGAAGTGGCGGAGATCACCTAAACTCTCGGTTTTCAAAGATCAAGAATGGCTGGATAGCGTTGCTGAAGGATTGCGCAAGGCCGGGCTCCCAGAAATTCCACCACTGCCCCTTCCCGACAAACCCTCCATCGCCGTGCTGCCCTTCGAGAACATGAGTGGAGATCCTGAGCAGGAGTATTTTAGTGATGGGATTTCAGAGGAAATCATTACAGCTCTCTCCAAGACTCCAAAAATGTTCGTGATAGCCCGCAACTCCACATTCACTTATAAGGGCAAGCCAGTAAAGGTGCAACAGGTAGGGCGTGAACTTGGCGTAAAGTATGTCTTGGAAGGCAGCGTCCGGAAAGCTGAGGATCAGGTGCGGATAGCGGCCCAGCTCGTGGATGCTCAAACAGGCCATCACCTCTGGGCCGAGCGTTATGACCGGGAGTTGAAGGACATATTCGCGCTCCAAGATGAAATCACTATGAAAATCATTACTGCTATGGGGGTGAGGCTGACGGCAGGGGAGGAGTCACGCCTGTATGCAAAAGGTACTGAGAACCTCGATGCGTACTTAAAGTTCTTAGAAGGGCGTGAACATATTTTTCGGTTCAATAAAGATGATAATCTTCTGGCTAGGCAGAGGGCTGAGGAGGCTATGGCCCTGGACCCCGAGTATTCAAACGCATATGCGCTTCTGGGTAAAACCTATATACTTGATGTCTGGTTTAAGTGGAGTAAATCTCCAAAAGAGTCTCTAACGCATGCCTTTGAGTTGGCAAAAAAGGCGCTTGCCTTGGATGAGTCAAATATTGTGGCCCATCGAGTATTATCCCATATCTATTTGCTAAAGAGGCAACATGATAAGGCTATTGCGGAATCCGAACGTGCTGTCTCACTCGCACCCAATGCAGCAGATGAATTATATAATTTAGGAGTCATTCTAAGGTTTTCGGGCAGAGCCAAGGAGGCTATTTCGATGCAGGAAAAAGCGATCCGTCTGAATCCCCTGCCTCCAGCTAGTTATCTCTATCAATTAGGTCTCAGCTACACCTTTATAGGAGAGTTTGAGAAAGCAATCGCTATTTGTAAGAAAGCACTCCGTAAAAACCCAGATGATCTGGTTGGTCGCATCACTTTAGCTATAGCCCATAGTTCATTGGGCCGCAAAGAGGAGGCTCGCGCTGAGGCTGCAGAAGTCCTCAGGATACATCCCAAGTTCTCTTTAGAGTATGCCTCAAAAACATGGCCTTACAAGAACCAGGCCGATAGGGATCTTGTGATTGGTGCTCTGCGAAAGGTTGGGCTGAAGTAAAGTGAATTAAGAAGGACTTGAACCTATACATTGTGCTTATCCTATACTCCCAAAAACTGCATGTTTCTTGCCGCATGGCTCACTTCCGATGGCCCCAATCCCAATGTGATACGCATAACAATACTTGAAAATCCCTCGGTTCAACCATTCCCAAAAGGTTTTTCTCGGAAAAACAGAAAACTATCCGATAAGATTGAGAAGCTCAAGGAAGGTCTTTGTCAACAGCTTAGACCTGACACCTGACTCGGAACAGGGGCGCTTCATTTCAGCCCTGTTTTTTCAAGGGCATCCAGAACTCTTGCCAGGTGCGCCTCATTTTTGTAAGGGAGCCTTTGTCGCCAAATTTCAAGATTGCTCTCCGGCGTCTTTCGGTGGATCTCCCTCGCTTCAGCACGCGCTTCATTCTCAATTCCTAGCTCAATATATGTCGCAGCCAGGTAAGCCCGGGCCGGGAAAAAGTCCGGGTTGCTGCTGAGGGCTCCCTTCAACGCCTCGAGCGCCTCCTCGTACCTTTTGCTCAGGAAATAGGCATGACCCAGATTGAATAGATTGAAAGTCGGATATAAGGGGTTGAGGCGCATCGCTTTCCTAATTAATCCGATGGCCTTCTCCGGCTGCCCCGAAAAGTTGAGAATATCGCCCAGGTCCGAAAGCGTGTCAGCGTGGTTGGGATTGAGGGCGATGAATTCCTCAAACAGGGCAATCGCCTTCTCATGGTTCTTCTTCCACAAATGGACGTGACCCAGCAGGCAGTGGCTCTCTTCCATGGAGGCGTCCAAGCCTACAGCCTTTTGGGCCAGCTCATAAGCTAGATCCAGGCACTCACGGCTCTGGCTCCAGCCCATGGTCCAATCAGTCAAGTAAGTCCATCCTGCTTTCGCATACGCCAGGGCATAAGTGGGATCGAGCTCTGTGGCTTTTATGAACAAACGCCTGGCTTCCGCGTTCGCTTCCTTTGAATACCGATTGAAATGTTCAAGCGCCCGTAAGAAGTAGTCATATGCCAAGAGATTGTCCGTGTTCTTTTGCGCCAACCGTTCCTGTTCGCCCTCCCGCAGCCTTACGGCCAAAACGGCGACGATTTTCTGTGTCACTTCATCCTGTAAGGCAAAGATATCCTCGAGATCCCTATCATATCTTTCAGCCCAAATGTGTCCTCCGGTGAAAGCATCAACCAACTGTGCCGTTATTCTTACACGGCTCCCGACCTTGCGGACGCTCCCTTCCAGGACATAGCGCACCCCCAACTCGTCGCTTACCTGCTGGACTTTTACGGGCCTTCCTTTGTAGGTGAAAACCGAATTGCGGGCGATCACAAAAAGTCCCGAAATCTTGGAAAGGTCGGTGATGAGGTCTTCGGTTATCCCGTCGCCGAAGTATTCCTGTTCAGGATCTCGGCTCATGTTTACGAAGGGCATCACAGCGATGGAGGGTTTATCGTGCAGTTTGTGTTCCCCGCTCGCCCTGTAAAAGGCGGACACCGGGTTGGTCCGGACTCGATAAGCCCTGACCGGCTTATCAATGTTCTTGACCCTTTGCGGACCCAGGTAGTCATATTCGTAATCGAGCTTGCCTTCGATGGCATCATACACCGTCCCGGAGATACAGATGCCTCCTCCGTCGGCCAAACTCTCTATTCGGGCCGTTATGTTGACGCCGTCCCCATAGATCCGTTCTCCCTCCTCGAAAACGTCCCCAAGATTGATGCCGATGCGAAACGCCATTCTGCGCTCGCTGGGCAACGCTTCGTTTTTTTCGCCGAGCTGTCGCTGGATTTCTGCCGCACAGTTCACGGCATCCACCACGCTCGCAAACTCAGCCAGAAGGTTGTCACCAGGCGAATCCACGACGCGGCCCCTGTACTGCTGAATCAGGCTCGCCATCACCTCACGGTAAGCAGTCAAGGTTCGGATCGTCGTCTCCTCATTCTCTCTCATGAGTCGACTGTAACCTTTGACGTCTGCACTCAGCATAGCCGCGAGTTTGCGTTTCAAACTCTCGGTGCTCATAGGATTACCCCCTTTGAAGTTCTGGAAGGAAGGGCAGAAAGGGTCCCTTTATGCCGTCATTCAGGCTGCTGTCTCTACGCTCAGGATGGGAGGTTAGCGCTTTCCTTGGAAAAAGTCCACATTTTGAATGGGGTTTACCCCTCGAACTGTTTTATGTTCCTGGCTCTGGCAAGCGTCAGGCTGTCGCCCGAATCATGCTTGCGCTTTCTGGTTTTGCCGCGGTGCTGGCGGGAAATAGAGGGAGAAGACGGTGCCCCCTGAGCGGTGACAGTCCTCTCTGTTGGAGCAGAAGGGGCACTTGCTGATCCTGCCAGGGCAGACATCCGTCTCATGGGGTATGAAGCGGCACCTTGAAGAGGCCATATCGATCTGGAAGTGATACCGTTCTGAAAAGATTTTCATCCTTAACAGGTCAGCCCCTTTCCCGCCGGCATTGAAATCAAAGGGCCTTTTGGAGGAATAGGCCATGGTATCCTGGGTTGTAAAAAAGCCCTCGAAAATTCTTCTTTGGGCCTCCTCGGTGATGCCCACCCCGTAGTCGTGGACGAGCAGCAAGCTTCCTTCCCCCTTTTTCTGGATAGCCACTTCGATTTTTCCCTCATCGGGGGTGTTTTCCACGGCGTTTTTGATGAGCCCGTCAATTACCTTTTGCAGCACCTCGGGAGGCATGAGGACGGCCGGTGCCGGCTCAAACTGCGTGATGATCTCCACCTCCCGGTGGGCGAACATGGGTTTGAGATGTTTCAGTCTTTGCTTGACCGTCTCTTCCAGGCTGATCTCCTTGGGGACGGCTTGTTTGGGGCCGAAGAGTTCATCGATGCGTTTTCTGATCCTTTCCACAGCAGGCCCTTCGATACCCTGCTCTGCAACGAGCGTCTCCAGTTCGTCGGTGCACTGATCAAGCAGGAGAGACAGGAGACCATAGCTCCTGGGTTGCTTGTCCTGAATGATGTCATCCACCTCGTACTGAATCTCCAGGATGCGATCAAGATTCCTTTTTGTTCTCTCAATGGTGGAACCCCAGGTATCATCATAAAGGGCACCCAGTTTCCTTGTAAGGATACTCAAAGATCCGGAGAGCACGGCGATGGGCGTCTTCAACTCATGGGAGAGATGGTTGATCACCTTGTCCTTTGCCCGGTTCAGGCTGCTGACCTCTCTGTACGCTTTCTTGAGTTCCTCAGAGACCCTGGCATTTTCTATGGAAAGGGCGACAGTGCCTGCAATCATCTCCAGCAGCTCAACATCCGAGCGGTCAAAGACGCCTTCCTTTTTATTGATGCCGCACAGGACCCCAATGATTCGGTCACTGCTCTTTAAGGGTACCAGGACCAGATTCCTGGTCTTATACCCGAGTTTCTTATCCCTTTCCTCGTGAAGTTGACGGTCTTCGGAAGTGTCGGAAACGATGATCGGCTCACCCGTCTTGATGACCTTGCCCGCCACGAGCTGGTCCATGGAGAAACGAACCTCCTTAACCCTTTTCTGGGTGGCTGTGGCATCATAGGCGGCCCCGATCACGAACAATTCCTGTTTCTCTTGGTCAAGCAGAATGACAACCGAACCCTCTGTATCCAGGAGCCTCTTGACCTCGCTGTTGACGTAGTCGAGAAGGCCCTCCAGATCAGGGTATCCGGGAAGGGCCATGCTGATACGGAGCATCGCCTCATTGGTGCGGGCAATCTTTTTTTCCTGGGTAATATCCCGGAAGATCGCAATGACGCCGGAAGCCGCCTCCTCGGATTCCGAATAGACGGCGGCCCTTATGGAGACGTCTAGAACCCTTCCATCCTTGGTGAGCCGCTTGGATTCGTGGCGCAAAAGGATTTTGTCCTCGTTTAGGCGCTTCAAGTTCTCAATGGTCTCTTGTCTTGCTTCCCGGGGTACAAAGGGAATAACCTTTCCCTCTACTTCCTTCAATGTCCAGCCGAAGACTTCTGTAAACGCAGGATTTACATAGAAGACATGGCTTTTCATATCGAATACCCCGATCGGGTATGGGACAAAGTCAAAGAGTGTCCTGAGGCGCCTCTCTGACCGGCGCAGCGCCTCTTCGGTATGTTTGCGTTTGGTTGCGTCCTGGAAGGTCTCGACTGCGCCGAGGATATTCCCTTCATGATCCATGAGCGGTGCCGCGGTAAAGAAGAGCCATTCCCCTTTCTCACCAAGGTTGGGAAAGAATAGTTCAGCCTCATACGCGCCCTCAGCAAATGCGGATTTTCGACATCTATCGCCGAAATGCCTTTTTATCTCCTCCCCGGAGACCTTGTCGACCATGAAGTCAGCCATGACAGGCCTGGGCTTCGAATAATAAGTCATCCACTGGTTGCGGGTCCCGATCATGTCCCTTGTACGGACCCCTCTGAATTTCTCGTAAGCCCTGTTGCAGTGGGTGATGACATGATTCTCATCTATGACAAGGGTCGGTATCGAGCTTCCATGAAAGATCAGGGAAAGCCTTTTTTCTTCTTCCCGAAGTGCTTCATTTTCCTGCCGGCACTCGGCGACCTGTTTCTCTAAGTCCTTGACCCTTTGTTCCAGTGCCTCATGGGTCGGTTTTCTGGCCATGGAGAGAACCTCCGATTATTGATTCATACAAGAGATTAGACATTCCAAGCCCACTGTTCCAGTATGTCTTTTAGGCCGTGGGAAACTTCGCGATGTATTGGAGTATTGGAGTGCTGGCATAACGAGAATTTACGATTGCCGATTGAATATTGGAGATTGAGGGGTCTTGCGCGAACAAGGAGTGCTTGTCAATTGGCAATCTAAAACCTTGGCATCGTTCAAAGGTGTTGGCATGGCAAGAAGCCTTAAGGATGAATCACTTTTGAATGCTCCCAAAACCTTAAGCAAGCAATCTTCTGTGGAAGTTGATCAAACCGATCCGGGCGTTGACACGCTACCATCCAGCATATGTCAGGCCCTTTAAAATCTCAACCCGGTTTTTGTCAATTGTGCGTAGGCTTTGCTCCCTCGTCCGCTGTTGATGGTGGGAAATACAGTGCGAAGATGGTTCCCCCGGATTGATGGCAGTCTTTCGTTTTGGAGCAGCGGGGGCACTGGCTGATCCTCCCGGGACAAGTATCCGTCTCCTCAGGCATGAACCGGCACCTTGAGGAGGTCATCTCAATTCTGAAGTTGTACCGCTCAGAGAATATTTTCATGCGCAACAGGTCAGCCCCTTTGCCGCCGGCATTGAAATCAAAGGGCCTTTTGGAGGAATAGGCCAGGCTATCCTGGGTTGTAAAAAAGCCCTCGAAGATTCTCCTCTGGGCATCTTCGGTAATGCCAATCCCGTAGTCGCGCACCACCAGTTCAGCACCTTCTCCCTTTTTTTGGGCCGTCACTTCCACCTTCCCTTCATCCGGGGTGTTTTCTATGGCGTTCTTCAGGAGGCCGTCAATCACCTTCTGCAAAACATCCGGTGGGAGGAATATAGGGGGGGTGGGTTCGATATGGGTGAGGATGTCCACCTCGCGGTGGGAAAAGGATGGTTTGAGCTGCTCCAGTCTCTCTTTGACCGTCTCATCCAGGCTGATCTTCTTTGGGACAGTCTCTTTGGTACCGAAGATTTCTTCGACCCGTTTTCTCAGACGGTCGACGACAGGGCCCTCTCCAACCTGTTCAGCGACAAGGGTCTCCAGTTCATCAGCGCACTCTTCGATCATCAGGGAGAGAAGCCCCTGAGCCTTGTACTGCTTGTTCTCCATGATGTCGTGTACCTGGAATTGGATGTCCACGATGCGATCCAGGTTTCTATGGATCCTTTGCAGCGCAGGTTGCCAGGTTTGCTCGGGGAGTGCGGTCAGTCGTTTCGCCAGGGTGTTCAGTGAACCGGAAAGAACTGCAACGGGTGTTTTCAATTCATGGGAAAGATGGTTGATCACCTTGTCCTTTGCCCGGTTCAAGCTGGTCACCTCCCTGTACGCCCTCTTCACTTCCTCGGAAAACCGGGCGTTTTCAATGGAAAGGGCGACAGTTCCTGCGATCATGCTCAGGAGCTCAATATCTGATTGCTCAAAGGCATCCTGCTTTTTGTTGATGGCGCACAAAGCCCCGATGATTCGATCACTGCTCTTTAAGGGCACCAGGACAAGGTTTCTGGTCTTGTATCCGAGTTTTCTATCCCTTTCTTCGTGTAGGTGCGCGTCCTTGGAGGTGTCGGAAACAATCATCGGCTCGCCGGTCTTTATCACCTGGCCAGCGACAAGCTGATCCGGGGAGAAGCGGATCTCTTGAATTCTTCTCTGCGTGTCCATGTCGTCATACGCTGCCCCGATGATGAAGAGTTCTTCTTTAATCTCGTCAAGCAAGACGACGATGGCGCCTTCAGCGGCCAAGAGCTTTTTGACCTCGCTGTTGATATAGTACAAGAGGTCCTCCAGATCGGGGTAACTGGGCAGAGCCATGCTGACCCGGAGCATCGCCTCGTTGTTGCGGGCGACCCTCTTTTCCTGGGTCACATCCCTGAGGATCACCAGTTCACCGGCTGGTTCATCTTCATCTTCTGAAAAGATGTTAGCCCTCATAATCACGTCCAGGGTCCTTCCGTCCTTGGTCAGCCGCTTTGTCTCTTCACGCAGAATAACCTTTTTGTCAAGAAGCTCCCTGATCTTTTCCAGGGTCTCTTCTTGAAGGCCCGGAGGGACATAGTCGATCCTCTTTCCTTCCAGTTCCTGCAGTGTCCAACCGAAAATTTCCGTGAACGCGGGGTTCAGATAGGAGACACGACCATCCAGGGTAAACACCACGATGGGGTAGGGGGCGAAATCGAGGAGGGTTCTGTAACGCTTTTCTGATTTTCGGAGGGCATCCTCTGAGCGCCTCCGTCCGGTCACATCTTGCAGGGTCTCTATGGCGCCGGTGATGTTGCCCTCGTCATCTATCAAGGGGGCTGCCGTAAAGAAGAGCCACTTGCCGCTTTCTCTCAGATCCGGGAAGAACGCTTCCGCCTCAAACGCACCATCGATTAAGGTCGATTTTTGGTACCTGTTGCCATAGTACCGGATCATCTCCTCATCTGAAGCCCTATCCACGATAAGATCAGCCATGACCGGTCTTTCATTCGCATAGAAAGTCATCCACTGGGAACGGGTTCCGATGATCTTACGAGCAGGAATCCCGGTCAACTTTTCATAGGCTTTGTTACAGTGGGTCATCACGTGAGAATTATCGATCACAAAGGTTGGAATCGGACTCCCATGAATGATTTGAGAAAGCCTCTGTTCGCTTTCCCTGAGCGCCTTTTCGGTCTGCCTGCGCTCGGTGATATCCTGCAAGGTTTCTATGGCCCCAGTGATACGGCCGTCCGCATCTTCAAGGGGCGCAGCCGTGAGGAAAAGCCATTTGCCGTTTTCTCCAAGCCCGGGAAAAAAGGCTTCAGCCTCGTATGCCCCCTCTTTGACGGATGATTTTCGACACTTTCCACCATAGTACCAGGCCATCTCCTCTTGCGGGGCGCGGTCTACGATGAAGTCCGCCATGAAAGGTTTTTCGCGGGACTCGGCGTCCAACCATCCTTTGTGGGTTCCAAGGATTTGATCAGCAGAAACACTCGTCAGTTTCTCGTACGCCCTGTTGCAATGGATGATGTTGTGCGTGTCGTCTATGACAAAGGTTGGGATCGGGGTTGCCTGAATGATTTCGGAAAGCCTTTTTTCGCTCTCCCTGAGCGCCTCCTCAGCCTCTTTCCGTCCGGCGGCGTCCGACTCCAGTTCTTTGATCCTTTGCTCCAATGCCTCATAGGTTGGTTTGGCGGCCATAAGAAAATCCTCCCGTTACCATATAAGGGAACATCCTATCCCATTGTTCAGATAGCTCCCAAATGAGTTCAAACTGCGAGGGTCGGTTGAAAGGTAACGATATTATAGGAAAATTCAAATCTCAACCCTATTTTGCTTTGCTTTGACTCCCGAAGACCGGCTCCACCCGCAGCCCTTTCAATTTTGGTCCCCCCCTGATCCACCATCAAGGCATCATCTCCCCGCCGAGACGGGATTTCGCAAAGCTCAAGCGGCGCCTTCCCTGCTTAAGGGCGTATCTCTTTCAGGAGAAGGGAGTCTGTAAGGATGCATGAGGAGGTAAGATGATATCCCCGGAAACCGAGAGGGTCCTGCTGAGTCTAGAAAAGATCGAGACAGCCCTTTCCGGGATTTACCAAGGACTGCCAAAGAAAGAAGATTTCACCGGGCCTGTGAAGAATTTCTGGGCCGAAATCATGAACGAAAAAATCATCTGACAGGCAGGGATGAACCGGCAAGCACAGGCTGAACCCACAGCCCATTCAGCCTTCGATCCCGTTCATCGAGTATGGCAAGCGTGTTAGACCGGCTGGTCAATCCCTGTCTTGGTTTCTTTTCGCGGGCCTCCCCCTTTTGGCTTTCCTGGATGGTTCAGCAACATCTATTTTCGACGCCCCTTCTTTCTCCATGGCTTGGAGGACTTCATTGACTTGTGAGACGGAAAGGTAACCCATGTCTTTCAATATCATGCCTACATTCCTTCTCTCTATTTCTCCTGAATCTTGGGTTTTCTGTCTCACCAGTGCTTCCCATAGCTGATCGGCGGTTATGAAACCCTTTTCGATCGCTATGACTCCAAAACGCCTTTGGGGATATTCTAAGCCTGCGCTTAATTTCTCGATCACGTTTTTCGTCTTATCCATTGCAAGACTCCGGATTTGTTAATTTGAGGCTCAATGGAACAAAGAATCCGCCCTGAGCACGAAAGCTCTAAGCCATTACAAAACACGCGTATTTCCCCTGTTCACAAAGCGGTCTCTGTTCCGCCCTGTCCAAGAGCCCGGTCATGCTTTCCAGGTCAAGGTTTTTTCTGCCGGCTCCCTCGTCCCTAATAGTAATCACTGGATTCAAGTTGTCCAAAGGGATATATGCCATTATACCATTCCTGAGCTATGGGTCCATGGTTTAGACATGGGTTTTTTCGGCACGCACAAAAAATCCCGCCATTTTTTATGATTTTTGAAAAGAGACCCCCATGCCTCGCATGGAGCACCGATTCGTTTTTGGACAAGAGTGAAGGTAAAGGATGTTTCAGCTGTCGGATGATTTGGCCTTGCCATCTAGACCCCCGCTTTTATCATCTCAATCACCTCATCATCATCGAGATCGCGCCAC
>JASFTV010000063.1:0-13759 GCA_050050615.1 Desulfobacteraceae bacterium | reverse complement strand
CCCGGATCGAAATGAAGGTGGTAGATCTGCATATCAATGACCCATCATTTGCGAAGATTGCCGCTGTCCTCATGGATGCAATGCTCCGGAAGTAAACAATCTGCGGCCAAAGGAGTCGCCCTGTGGCGATTCCACAGGGCACGGGCTTTGCCTTTACACCCCATAGGGGTGGGTGTTCGGGGCGGAAAAAGACAGGGATTCGAAGTTACGCAAACTCTATGCACCTGCTAAGGTGATTTCAGGAGAGAATGGATATGCGTAGGAAGCTCTGGCTCCCGACAAACCCGGCAAGAACATGGAGCCATACATTATTGGGCCCGCCTTCGACGAAGGGGCCATTTTCCAGCACGAGGGGGAATCGTTCATGTACGTCTTGGAAGGCAAACACGAATTCATGTATGACGGTGACAAATACATCATGGAGGAAGGCGATAGCGTCTATTTTGATGCGGCGGTGCCGCGTACAGGGCGAAGTTTGGGCAATAAAGAGGCGAAGCTACTGGCGATCATGTATAACTACAAACGATATTGAAGCTTAAGAAAATAGGACAATGAATATCCAAATAATAAGCTATACCATCGGATTTCAGATTCGGCAGAAACTCGGATGAGGGGGGTACATGGGAAAAAAGATCGTCATTCTAGGAACTACGAATACCAAAGGTGAACCGTTGCGGTTTCTGAAAGAGAAAATCGCATCAAGAGAACATCAGGCTATACTCATGGACATCAGTATGGGTGGCCAACCCAGTTTTCAGGCAGACATTATGCCTGAAGAAGTTGCTGCTCTTGCGGGCAAGAATGTCGAGGAGCTCATAGCCTCCAGAGATAGATTCGAGGTCACAAACACCATGAGGGACGGTGCCCAGCAAAAGGCGTTGGATCTTCTCTCCCAAGGCAGCCTCGATGGCATTGTGGCCTTGGGAGGCGCCACGATGGCCCTCATTGGATCGCAGGTAATGTCCAAACTACCCTTTGGAATCCCCAAGGTCATTGCCACGCCTGCGGCCATGCCAGTTTACGTTGGAAGATGGTTTGGTGCTACGGATTTGATCGTGATGCAGTTGATCATGGAAATTGCTGGCATGAACGACCTGGTCAAGAATGCCTTAGCCCAGGTTGCAGGCGCTATCGCAGGGATGGTGGAGGAGACCTATGATTACAAAGCCTTGAAACGCCCCTACCCTTCCATCGCGGTCACGGAAGTGGGCTTCTCAGATCAGTGCGCTAAGTATGTGGAGGAGCTTCTTACAAAAAAGGGATACCACGTCTATCTCTTTCATGCCCAGGGTGTGAGTGATCGAGCCATGGACAGGCTTATATCCCAGGGCTTTTTCGACGGGGTCATAGAAATCGTTCCCGCAGGCCTCATAGAGGCGAAGTTCAAGGGGAACAGAGCTGCCGACATGCAAAGACTCGATGCTGCCTGCGAAAGAGGCATCCCCCAGGTATGGGCACCGTGCTGCCTGAATCTCACGGGCGCCGGGCCCACCCGAACGAACAGGGAAAAATACACCGCATCCGGAAAGGTTCTCAAGATCGATGAGATGAGAGTGATGGCTCGATTTCCGAGGGATGAACTTCTCGTTGGGGCTAAACTATATGCAGAGAAACTCAACAAGGCGAAAGGGCCTATCAAGCTGGTCGTCCCCCTTAGAGGGTGGTCGTCATTGGACCAGGAAGGAAGCGCCCTCTATGACCCTGAAAAAGATCGTCTCTTCATGGAGGAACTGAAAAAAAACCTCGTGCGTCCCATTGAGATCGAGGAAGTAGACTGCAATCTGGAAGAGATCAGGACTGCACAGGCACTGGTTGACAGCCTGCATAACTTCATGAGGGAGGAGAAAAGGTGAAAAGAGAATTTCTGAACGAGAAATTTGAAACAATGACTGCGGAGGAACTACGCCCGATTCAGGAAGAAAAGTTTCTGAAGCAGCTTGACTATGTATGGGAAAAATCACCGTTCTATCAGAAGAAGTTCAAGAACCACGGTATTGAGAGAGGGGACATCAAGGGGTTAGAGGATTTACCCAAACTCCCCTTCACTGAGAAAGATGAACTCAGAGAGAGCCAAGAAGCGCACCCGCCTATAGGATTCCATGCCGCTGCGCCCATGGATGATGTCATCCGTATCCATTCCTCATCCGGAACCACTGGGGTTCCCACGTTTGTGGGGATCACACGGCACGACTGGAACGTTTGGACGGATATTACGGCGCGCTCCCTTTTTGCCAAGAGCGTGAGACCAACGGACGTCGTAATCCATGCGGTGGGACTGACGTTCTTTGTAGGAGGTCTTCCTGTTAAGGATGCCATTGAGTACATCGGGGCAGCTTTTGTTCCCATCGGCACCGGCGCATCGGATAGAGTGGTTGTAACCACAAAAAAGTTAGGGGGCAACGTGCTTCACTGCACCCCATCCTATGCGCAGTACTTAGCAGATTACGTTAGGAAAAAGCAAAATACGGAACCTTCAGAACTGGGCTTCACGAAACTCGTGGTCGGGGCTGAGCCGGGAGGAGGCGTTCCTGCCGTAAAAAAGAGATTGCAGGATGAGTATCAAGCCATCGTCAGCGAAGGCATGGGCAACTCTGACGCTGCGCCCATTATCTTCGGGGAATGTCCTGCACAACAAGGGATGCACTTCTGCGCCCAGGAATATATCGTTTGCGAGCTCATCGACCCCGAATCCGGCGATACGATAGAAACGAAGGACGGCGCAGAAGGGGAACTGGTGTACACCTTGATCGATCGGGAGTGTTGTCCGGTTTTTAGATTCAGGACCCGGGACAGGATCACTGTATACACAGACCCCTGTGAGTGCGGCCGGACCAGCTTCCGTATAAGATGTATCGGCCGCACCGACGACATGCTTATCCTCTTGGGAGTGAATGTCTTTCCCTCAGCCATCAAAAACATCATTACATCCTTCCGGCCACGAACGACGGGTGACGTGATCGTACTCCTCGACAAACCTGGCCCTAAGGTGGAACCACCACTAAAGATCCAGGCGGAGTACTCACCCGGTGAAAAGGACCTCAAAGCCCTAAAAAAGGAGTTAGAAACCGTATTGAGAGACAAGTTGGTATTTCGGGCTGACGTTGAACTGGTTCCTGAGGGAACCCTTCCCCGTTTTGAGATGAAAGCGAAGCTCATAAGGAAATTATACGAAGGAGAATAACCCGTGGCCGAGATCAAATTCATGGACACTTCTCTAAGAGACGGTAATCAAAGCCTTTGGGACGCCACAGGCCTCAAAACAAGCATGATACTCTCCATGGCTCCCCAGGTGGAGCGGGTTGGATTTCACGCCGTGGATCTTATTGCCAGCACCCATATGGGTACCGCTGTAAGATACCACCGTGAGAATCCCTGGGAGAGAATAAGACTTGCTTCAAAAGCTATGCCTGGTACTCGCTTGTGTTTTGGAACAACAGGTCGGCGGTTCATTGGATTTAAGCGCTGCCCTGATTCCATTCTTCAGTTGGTGTACGAGCGTATGTCGGCCAATGGGATACGGCGGGTGTGGATTATCGATGCGCCCCATGAGAAGGATATCATTTATAAAAACGCGAGGATGGCCAAGGCAGCAGGCATTGAGGAGTTTATGGTCGCTTTGGGTTACTCGATCAGTCCTGTGCACACGGATGATTACTATGCGAAAAAAACCCAAATGATAACCAAATGTCCTGACGTCGATACGGTCTATCTGAAGGATCAGGGAGGACTTTTGAAGCCGGAGCGCTTACGAACACTTGTACCGGCCATTCAAGCCAACCTAAACGAGCGACCCCTTGAGATCCATACCCATTGCAACACAGGTCTCGGCCCCCTGGTCTATTTGGAGGCCATCCGATTGAGCATCGACACACTGCACACAGGTGTTCCTCCTCTAGCCAACGGGACCGGGCAGCCGTCCATCCTCAATGTCATGAAAAATATCCGGTATATGGGCCACACGGCCAATATCAACGAAGCCGCTCTTAAGGCTTATTCGACCCAACTGCAAGAAATTGCCGAGCAAGAAGGAAGGCCTGCTGGTGTACCTCTTGAGTACGACTTGGCCTACTATGAACATCAAGTGCCGGGCGGCATGGCCACCACACTGAGACGACACCTCTCTGAAGCGGGCAAGGCAGACCGCCTGGATGAAGTATTCGGGGAAATCGTCAGGGTCAGGAAGGAGTTAGGGTATCCCATCATGGTGACACCCTTTTCACAGTTTGTAGCGACCCAGGCGGCCATGAATGTGATCTCCGGTGAGCGATATAAAATGGTGCCTGACGGCCTCATCGAGTATGTCACCGGATACTTTGGAGAACCCCCCGCCCCCATAGACAAAGACGTCCTTGACAAGGTGTACAGTCTTCCGAAAACCAAGAAGCTCATGAATAAGCACTTTCTGCAACCTTCCTTAAAGGAAATCCGTAAACAAATGGGCATCGAAACAAATGTATCCGACGAAGAGTTCTTGCTTCGTTACGCGCTCAGTGACCATGAGGTTGATGCCATGCTCGCTGCAACGGGTGCGGCTTTGCATCCACCATGATTACGTCGAAATTCCTTTTCATGACACGCTTGGCAGGTGATCAAGTTTTTCCTACACGTTGCCATTCTTCGAGTATTCGAGCCATGATTACCCTGATTCCCTGATCTGGTCTTTCTCTCGGAGCTATGTTAAGAAGGACTTCTAAAAATGCCTTCGCGGGAGGAGAGAGTCGTTGGTTCTTTAAGTAAGCGATGCTTACATCCAAAAGAATCTCTTGGCCTTCTATCGGGCGGGCGGCAATTTTTTTCTCTTGCACTTCAAGGGCTACGGCCTCCTTCACCACAAAAGAGATCCCATCCCCTCGTTGTACCAGTTGCTTGATAAACTCCGTATTACTGGTCTCCATGAGGATGTTGGGTGTCAGGCCGCTTTTTTCGAACAAATCATTAACAAGCTTTCGGGTTCCCGAGCCTACTTCCTTCATGATAATGGGTTCCTCAGCCAGTTCTTTGGCGGATACGTTCTTTTCCTTGGCTAGATGGTGATGTGGGGCCAGTATGAGCACGAGTTCTTCCTGGCTGAAAGGAATAAAACGGACGTCGGGATGATCTTCCACCTTGGCTATGACGACCACCTCATTCTTGAAGTCAAGCAGACTGTGGATCATGTCCAACGAACTACCCTCATCCAGGTAAACTTTGATAAGAGGATAGGCTTCACGGAAGTTCGTAATTAGAAAAGGCATGAAGTACCGGGCATAGGTTTTGGTGGTTCCCAGTCGAAGGATGCCGCGTTTCAACTCCCTCATATCCTCAATCACATTTTCAATTTCCTTTTCATATTCGAAGATTTTCCTGGCATATTCATAGAGCGTCCTTCCTTCATCCGTGAGATGAATATGTCGTCCTTTTTTCTTGAAAAGCTTCAGATTGCATTGATCCTCAAACATTTTCACCTGGGCAGTGACCGCCGGCTGAGTGATGAAAAGCTTTTTGGCTGCCAGCGTAAAATTCTGGTATTTCGCAGCCTCGTAAAAGACCCTGAGCTGGTTCATGTTAAGCATAGCTCAGTCATCCCTTCTTTTCTGATTCGTAAGCAGATTTTATGAATTAAATTCATTCATAAGTAAAGCTTATAAATATCATAAAAAAAATGCAGTTGACATGTTTTTTCAATTGCTCAATGATACCTTTATTTTATGACTTTTCGTAAGCTTTCCAACCTATTGATTTAACCCACATTTGCGTATTTGGCCAACTTGAATTTGCTTTTTTCAATGCAACTTTTGTGCAACCTCTATTTGCTTTCTTTTCCGGAAGTCGGCCCCCGCTAACCTTCTCAAAGCTAGATGTGCGCCATCCAAAATCCGTCTGGCGATCTTAGCGGGATGCTTCTGCTTGCATGAAATTCTAAGGCCTGGTTCACTCCTCTTTGTCTTAACCTTAAACCTATAGATGGAGGGTCAAAATGGCTAACGAAAGCGTAGGAAGGTTTCCAGATCCCCACGAATTTCAGGTTCCTCCGGAGCTTGAGGGTTGGGAAGAGATGTATCCATCACACTATCTTTTCTCGAAGGACAGGCTAGATTGGGAAAAAAGTCAGTTCTGGTATCAGGACAAGATACATGCCCCGGAACCCATGCCACCCCTGGACCTGATCTTTCAGGAGGCATGGCAAATCGCTCTGTCGCAATACACCACCAGGGTATTCTGCATACCACCGGCTCAAGGTATCGCCCAAAGGATGCTGGGTGGCTACATGTACATTTGTGCGATCAATCCTCCTCCAGAGGAAGTCATCGGTGAAAAGGCCCAGCTCTTCGAGAAACGGGTATTTTATGTTTTTGAGCACTACGATGAGCTCTGGGAGAAGTGGCTGACCAAATTCAAGGCTTTGGGAAACGAAATGGCGGCTGTCCAAGTCCCTTCTGAAATGCCGAAATTTGTTCCGGAAGACCAGGTTCTGCCTGCCCCGACCGGCGTTTACGTCTCTTATGACCTGATTGAGGCTTTTGATAAGCTTGTCAATCAGATGTTCAAGGGCTGGCAGTACCACTTTGAGATGCTCAACTTGACGTATCTCGCCTACCTCATGTTTGCTGATGTGGCCAGAAAGCTCTTCCCGGGAATCAGCGAGAGTGCCATCGGCAAGATGGTTGCCGGCGCTTATGTCTCCATGTTCCGTCCGGAAGAAGAGCTCTGCCAGTTGGCCAGATTGGCCACCTCGTCCCGTGGTGTCGCAGACATCCTCAAGAGCGGGATGTCCGTAGATCAGAAAATCTCCGAGCTCAAGAAGAGCCCAGACGGAAAGCACTGGCTTGAAGAGCTTGAGAAGTCCAAAGATCCGTGGTTCTATGTCTCGTGTGGGAGTGGTTGGCTCCATTATGAGGGCAGCTGGCTTACCAACCTGGTTATCCCCTTCGGCTACATAAGGGGTTACATAGAACGACTGGAAAACGGGGAAACGATTGAACGCTCCCTGGATGAGATCGACAAACAGAGAGACCAAACCGTTGCCGAGTACCAAAAACTGATCAAGACCGATGAAGACAGGAAGTCTTTTGATGATGCCTATAAAACCATCCGAACCATATACAGATATGCTGAGGATCATCTGTTCTGGGTGGAGCATTGGTTCCATACCATATGGTTCAAGAAGATCAGGAAATTCGGGAACCTTCTGATGAGCCATGGGATGCTCAATGAGGTGGATGACATCTTCATGTTCCACCGTTACGAAATCCCAGAAATGCTCACGGAGCTTGCCACCGGCTGGGCCCTGGGTGTGGATATCCCCCTGAGAGGCGCTTATTACAAGGCAAAGGCCGAGAAAAGGAAAAAGATCCTCGAGGCTGCCAGAAAATGGTCACAGCCGCCTGCTCTAGGGGTTCCGCCTGAGGAGGTGGCAGAGCCTTTCACTGTGATGTTGTGGGGCGTTACGACCGATAGGGTAAAGGAATGGCTGAAGGGTGTTGAGGCACCGAAGGCTGGGGAGGTCTCAGAGATCAAGGGCTTTGCCTCTTCCGCTGGCGTCGTGGAAGGGCCTGCACGGGTACTCAAGCTACTCAAGGAGATTGTGGACCTTCAGCCGGGCGAGATCTTGGTCTGTCCTTCCACCAACCCTTCCTGGGCACCCGTATTTACGAAGATCAAGGCTGCGGTCACAGATATCGGCGGACTCACCAGTCACGCAGCCATCGTGTGCAGGGAATACGGCGTTCCCTCGGTTACCGGAACCGGTGTCTCCACTGCTGTCATCAAAACCGGGGATATTATAAAGGTTGATGGGGACCAGGGCGTAATCACCGTTGTGAAGAGAGCCAACTAAGGCATGCTGCCTTGCCATTGTTTTTGGGGACCGGGGAGAGGGGGGGCTCCCCCCTTCCCCGGATTCATCCGTTCGTAGGCCCGAATAGGGTTAAGCGCGGAGAAAATGATGGACTATATCCTTAATTTCAAGGACGTGGATAAGAATTCGCTTCCCGTGGTTGGCGGAAAAAATGCCAGCTTGGGAGAAATGATTCGGACTGGCATTCGAGTCCCGCCGGGATTCGCTGTTACCACCCATTGCTATCTGAGCTTCATTACCGATGCAGGTGTAGAGGACAAGATTTTCCCTGCTCTTTCTGCTTTAGATCCCAATGACGTGGAATCCATCAATCAGGCGAGTACTGAAGTTCAGGGATTGATCAACGATGCCCCCATGTCTAACCAAATCAGGAAAGCGATTGAGGCTGCCTATACCCAGCTTTGTACCGCATGTTCTGTTCGATCCATTCCCGTAGCGGTTCGTTCAAGCGCAACGGCCGAGGATTTACCTTCAGCAAGCTTTGCCGGGCAACAGGAGACATACCTCTGGGTTCAAGGCGTGGATCAGGTCATAGAAAAGGTCCAGCATTGCTGGGCCAGCCTGTTTACCCCTCGCGCCATAAGTTACAGGATCAAGAATCATTTCCCCCATGAAAAAGTGTATATCAGTGTTGGTGTGCAGAAAATGGTGAATTCAAAAGCCGCAGGCGTCATGTTCACCCTGAATCCAACCGATGGGGACCTCTCCAAGGCCGTCATTGAAGGGAGTTGGGGGCTCGGGGAGACCGTGGTGTCTGGTTCTGTGAACCCTGATAAATTTGTCGTAGACAAGGTGGTCATGGAGACCACCGAGAAAGCCATATCGACCAAGCATATTGAATGCATTTATGTCCCCGATAAAGGGGAAGTGGTCAATGCGGATGTAGAACCAGACATGCAGTGCGCTTGCTGTTTGGAGGATGCAGAAGTCAAAGAGCTCGTCAAAATGGGCAAAATCATCGAGACCCATTATGACCGTCCCATGGATATTGAATGGGCCATTGATAAGGATCTCACTTTTCCTGGAAATGTTTTTATCGTTCAGGCTCGTCCTGAAACTGTATGGAGCCAGCGCAAGGCTAAGTCAGTCATCGGGGGAAAGAGCGGATATCAGTTACTCATGGAACAAGCAATGAAGCGTATCAAGATTTCTAAATAGATTCAAACTCATTCTTGTCCAAAAACGAATCAGTGCTTCGTACGAGTCATGGGGGTCTCTTTTCAAAAACGAAGGGCATCGAGGAACAGTTATGCAAAAAGGGGTAGCAAAGGCGGGCGGAGCACCTTAGCAGCCAATTCCACGGAGCTACTTCCATGGCGATTCCCGGGAGGCTCTCCGCCCGCTTGTCCCGCCCCTGCGGGGCCTCACCCGTGGCCTTACGCCGGTCACCGGGCAGTGACTTTTCGTTTTTGAAAAGAGACCCCCATGGCTCGCGACTCGGTGCTCATGGGAACCTGAATTTTGGGCACCGTGGGGCATGTTGCAAATACAGGCACTTAGCTCGTTTAGAAGCGTGTTTTCGATTTATTTTGGGCAGCAGTGATTCCAAGTGTTTCTGTGCAGATATTCCGGGTTTACCCTCCCTGGGCCAGGGTTTACTCCCAAGGGCTCATAGGATACCCGTAGAGGGATAGCCTTGTTGAAGATCTCTTCAAGAAGCTAGGGATTTGCGGTAATGGGAATCATCCTATTTGGATAACAATCTTATCAGAGGAGGAAATGATTGAATGAAGGACGTCAGGGATTATATCGCCAAGTGCGAAGCTGAGGGTGAGCTTCACAGGATTAAGGCAGAGGTTGATTGGGACCTTGAATTATCTCATATAGCCAAGATCAATGAGGAACGCAAAGGCCCGGCCCTCCTTTTCGAGAATGTAAAGGGTTATGATTCACCTGTCCTCACCAGCACATGTACAACGACGGAGAGGCTTGCAATCATCATGGGCATGTCCAAGCAGTCAACACTGGTTGACCTCATGAGGGAATGGGTGAAAAAAGGAGAGACCAAGATCCCCCCTAGGACGGTTGACACGGGCTCTTGTAAGGAAAACATCATGATGGGAGACGACATCGATCTTCTCAAGTTTCCGGTGCCCAAGTTTTTTCCCTTGGATGGCGGACGTTTTTTCGGAACGGCTCACTTCGTCGTCACCAAGGATCCAGACTCTGATTGGATTAATCTCGGGACATACAGGCTGCAGCTCCTCGACAAAAATACGCTGGGAACCCAGTTCATAAAGGGAAAGCACTCTGATATCATGCTCAAGAAATACCAGGCCCTTGGAAAACCCATGCCTGTAGCCGTGGTCGTGGGATGCGATCCGCTTATGTTCCTTATGGGTGCAGCCCGGTTGTCCGCCTTTGAGTCTGAATATGAGTTGGCCGGCTCTATCCGGGGCGAACCCATCGAGGTTGTCAAATGTGAGACGAATGACCTGATTGTACCTGCCACGTCGGAAATCGTTGTAGAAGGAGAGGTGGATGCCAATGCTTTCAAGCCTGAGGGTCCCTTCGGGGAATACACAGGCTACTATTCAGGTGTGGGTACTGTGGACCGCAACTTCATCAAGGTGAATTGTGTCACCTATCGTAACAATCCTGTATTCATGGCTACCACAGTAGGACGCGCCGTCACCGATACCCACATGACCATGGCCCTCACCTATGGAGCCACCCTTTGGCAACAGCTCGTTGCCATGAGGATCCCTGGCATAAAAGCCATCTACTGTCCACCTGAAGGATCCGGGAGATTTCTGGCTATCATCTCCCTGAAGCAGATGTACCCCGGACATACCGACCAGGTCCTTACCGCGGCTATCTCTACGGAGATGGGGGCCTACGGTCTTAAAACGGTTATCGCAGTGGATGATGACATCGATCCTTGGGATATTTCTCGCGTGATGTATGCATTGAGCTTCAGGTTCCAGCCCAACCGATGCCATGTTATCAAACGGGGAAGATCGACACCCCTTGATCCATCTCTTCCTATCGACCAAAGGGATATCACCGGCAGACTGCTTCTTGATGCCACCATCCCTTATGATTGGAAAGAAAAACCCCTCCCCATTACCCTTGACCCAGAAGTGGCAAAACAAATCCAGGCCAGGTGGTCGGAATTTGGACTGTAGGCATCATTAAAGTAACATCTCTTCTTCTGGAAAATGCATAGCGGGCGGCTTCTGGAGAGCCTGCTATGCATTTTCAATGGCTCAATCTATATCATTCTTGTCCAAAAACGAATCAGTGCTTCGTACGAGCCATGGGGGTCTCTTTTCAAAAACGAAAAGTCGCTGCCCGGTGACCAGCGCAAGGCAACGGGTGAGGCCCCGCAGGGGCGGGACAAGCGGGCGGAGAGCCTCCCGGGAATCGCCATGGAAGTAGCTCCGTGGAATTGGCTGCGAAGGTGCTCCGCCCGCCTTTGCTACCCCTTTTTGCATAACTGTTCCTCGATGCCCTTCGTTTTTGAAAAGAGACCCCCATGGCTCGCGACTCGGTGCTCATGGGAACCTGAATTTTGGGCACCGTGGGGCATATTGTAAATAAAGGCACTTAGCTCGTTTAGAAGCCTGTTTTCGATTTATTTTGGACAGCAGTGAATCTATATGATACTTCATTCTGTCAGGACTCAACAAGTTTCGGGAAGCATTCGATAATCGGAGGTGAGCTATGGGTATTGTGGTGGTCGGCATGTTGGATGAGAGGGAAGAAGGCCTTAAGCTCATCAAGGACCACATTGAGGGAAAAGGGCATACGGTCATTCTGGTTGATATCAGTATCGGGACAGGGGCAATCACGCCCGAGCTGAGACCCGAAATCTCCTGCGAAGAAGTGGCAAGGTCCGGCGGGGCAATGATCGAGGCTGTCAGGGAGATGCTGGCAAAGGAAAGGGACAAGGCCACGTCCACGATGGCTGAAGGTTTAAGCAAGACATTGTTGGACCTCCATCAGCATGGCGATTTACAGGGGGTCATAGCTGTTGGCGGGATGACCGGGACCTTCATTACCCTCTCAGCGATGAAACGTCTCCCCTTCGGTGTACCTAAGCTCCTTATCTCAAGCGTGGCAGCCATGCCTGCCTATGCAAAAAGGCTTGCGGAATTCTTTGGCATACGGGATATCACAGTGATGCACAGCGTGGTTGACACCGTCGGCTTAAATCCTCTGGTCAGAAGTTTGATGATCAATGGCGCGGGCGCCATGTGTGGCATGGCCGAAGCATATCAGCCTGCTAGAAAGGAGGAAAAGCCGTCCGTTGCCATCACTGAATTCGGCTTTTGCGATAAAGGGGCACATTACGTCAGGGAATTGCTGGAGAAGAATTCCAATATCATATCCTTTCATGCTACAGGATTGGGTGAAAAGGCTGCCTGCGATCTTATCACCCAGGGTTTGTTTGAGGCTTTTATTGATCTCGTACCGGCTGGTTTTAGTGAGTATCTTTTGGGAGGCAATCGTGCGGCCGGCCCGGATCGGCTTGATGCAGGCGTGAACCAAGGTAAACCCTATATCCTCTCACCATGTGGTTTTGACATGATCAGTTGTGGCCCTATTCAGAGAAAGGATGAGGGTGATCCCCTGTGGGTTTCAAGAAAACTGGCTGAGAGGAAGCTTCTGATTCAGGATGCTCTGAGAGTTCAGGCAAGGACAAACCCTGACGAGACGAGGATGATCGCCAAGGCGGTGGCCGAGAAACTGAATACGCATAGCAATAAGAAGCTGGTGAAATTTGTCATACCCAAAAAGGGGTTCTCTTCCTTGAGTGTCGAAGGAGGCGCTCTCTATGATCCGGATTCAGATCAGGCTTTGATTGATGGGCTGAAACAGCATCTGGATCCTGAAATCGAGATCATTGAGGTTGAAACGCATATCAATACCACAGAATTTGCTCAGGCTATCGCAGATGCGCTTCATCAAATGTTGATGTAAGTGCGAATCGGAAATAGGGACCTCCTCTCTGTGAATGGTGACTTGCCGTGTGACCCTCTGCTCAGGTGAGGAGGGAAACCTGAATTCCGGACAACATGGCGCATCATGCAAAAAAGGGCGCTTATAAGGTGGAAAGCTTAGATTTTGATTTATTTTGGATACCCGTGAGAAGGAATGAGAACCTACGAATTTCGATCCCGGAGAACGGAAAATGGAAAAGCGAATTGTGGTAGGAATTTCAGGTGCCAGCGGTGCCATCTACGGGGTAACGATACTCCGATTACTTAAGGAAAAGGGCTATGAAACCCATCTCATCATCTCCGACGCTGGAAAGAGGAACATCGCGATTGAAACGAGCTACAAGGTGAGTGAGGTGGAGGGCATGGCCTTTCGTACCTACGATAATAAAGATGTCGGCGCAGCCCTTGCGAGTGGGTCTTTCCTGACGGAAGGCATGATTGTCATTCCATGCACTATAAAGACCCTCTCCGGCATTGCAAACTCCTATACCAATAACCTCCTGGTCAGGGCAGTAGATGTGACCTTGAAAGAGAAGCGAAAGCTCGTGCTCGTGGTCAGAGAAACACCGCTTCATCAAGGGCATCTCAGGCTCATGACGATGGCAGCGGAAATGGGTGCTCTCATTCTCCCACCCGTTCCTTCCTTCTATCATAAACCGCAGAGCATCGAAGACATTATTCATCAAACCATTGGAAAGATATTCGATTACTTCGGCATCCCCCATGAACTGTTCTGCAGGTGGGATGGCGCATGATTTACTAAGGGGAGCACAAAATAGTTGATATGGATTGAATAAGGACCATGAAGTCTTTTCTTTCGTTCCGAGGCTCCCGGGCTGGTCTTTTCAGCGACTTGTCTACGGGGGAGTTTTGCCCCCTCCGCATTCTCCGCCGTTGGCGGAGCTGCGGTTTCCCCCATAGACAAGTCGCGAAAAGGACGGCGCCCTCCCACCAGTCACTACAGAAAAGACTTCAT
>JASFTV010000062.1:0-13825 GCA_050050615.1 Desulfobacteraceae bacterium | reverse complement strand
GCCGTCCCGGTGTGGGGCAAATCCCACGCAGAGGCCTATTCCTTTCGTAAAGGCGTGGCTTGGAATGAGGGGGGTGAAGAGGACTTACGGTTGACCCTGCCAAAACCAGTTCTAAATATAGTGATTGCCCGGAAACAAAAGCGAGGAGCTGGAAGCGGTGAAGAGAACGAGAGGAACTCGCGTATTCATCAGAACTGGTATGCTGAAGATAAGACCGACTTTAACCGAAAACGCAGGACATGGGAATCGCTTTCTCCAGAAAAGAAGGAGATGCTCCGTCAGAGGATGAGACGATTAAAGAAACTTCCACCCGAGGAACGTTCGCGTTACCGCCAAAGATTTCAGCAGTGGCAAAAACTATCTCCCGAGGAGCGCGAGAAGATTCGAGAAGACCTCGAGCGGTGGAACAACTTGCCCCCTGAGGAAAAAGAGAAAACCAGACTTCGATTCCGATAACCATGCTATTCCAGGGAGGTCGGCGCCTAATACAAACGCCCTTAATATATTTACTCAATGCGTTTGTATTCATTAGGTGGCAGCCTACCAGAGCAGGGAAGAAATTGAGGCAGAGGAAGTTTACTCAGCCGATAAAACAAGCATTGCTATGAGGTGAAATGATGAAGAGAAAAACCATGGGAATACTTTATTTGTTGCTCGTTGTCGTGATTGCCTCTTGTGCCTCTATGCCGCGGGATCGGTACAACACGCAAAAAGGTGCGGCGATAGGGGCCGGTGCCGGCGCATTGCTTGGCCAAGCCATTGGACGCGATACAGAAGGCACTCTTCTGGGTCTTGCTGCAGGTACGGTATTGGGCGCCATTGTGGGAAATGCTGTTGACCAGGAGTACGACGCAGCAAGAGACGCAGCTCAGTACGACAAGAGGGTTGTTTACTATGATAAGCAAGGATATGCTGTTGAGGCTATCCCCGAGGATGTTGATCAACAGACCAATTGTCGCAAGGTGACAAAACGCACCTGGAAAAACGGGAAGCTGATCAGTGAAACCGTGGAAGAAATATGTGAGGGAGAGAAATATTCAAGAGATTATTGATCCCGTGATCTACCACAAGTTGGGGTCAATGCCTGGATCTTAATCGATTGAAAAAGTGGCAGTTTTTCACTGGCTCCCA
Source organism: Desulfobacteraceae bacterium (assembly GCA_050050615.1). Lineage (GTDB taxonomy): Bacteria > Desulfobacterota > DSM-4660 > Desulfatiglandales > HGW-15 > JASFTV01. The sequence goes on along the minus strand of JASFTV010000062.1, from coordinate 12,694 downwards.
GAACCTTGCTCCTTCAAGCCGAGTCAAGAGTGGTTGGCTGGGCCCCCAATCAACCTTCTTTGAGGCTGGTCCAAAGCTGGGTCCCACAGGACCGGATTCTTATGCTTAGCTCTTGTCAAAAGGTTGCGTCCACCACCTTTGTGATATGTGTGCCTGTGGTTTAAAAGGGATCGAGCCGCGACAGTAAGGCCTGTTGTCCCGCCTCAGAGAGCGAAGGAAATCCCGCTTACCCTATCGGGCCTGACAAAAGGCTCCCTGTTCTTCGCCCGGCCCATCTTGCCTTTCAGTCCTACTTATCACCCCCGCTTCTACAAAAACCGCGGCAGAAAGTCCCGTCCGGAAGGGGGGGTGAATGGGGCGTCGTTTTTGTGGGGATTTAGGACGCTTGCCCGCGCGGTTTTTGGAACGCGAGATGGGTTAAACCCATTTCGCTCGGAAGCTGCCGATGGCGGCTTTCCGGAAAATGCGAGGTATTTTCCGGTTGTGGAGATGCTCCGGCCTGTGGGCGGGGAGATTCACTAAGGTGTTGAAATAATCGGCATAAGAATATATTTTGTCGAAGATCGCCTTTGGGTCCTTATCAGGGCGGACAAGATCTGGTCAAAAAAGCGATGGTGGTGAGTAAAGGGACTTTGAGCAAACGCGAGAAGAGAGGGGCATGAGAGGAATCCAGATATTATCATGGATCATGATTTTTCTGTTCGGTTTTGTGTCTTTAACGCTGTTTTCGTGTGGGGTTATTTCAAAGAGCTATAGGATCGGTAAAGGCACGGTAAAGACCACTTACGATGTCACCAAAGGGGTGGCCAAGGTCTCCATCGGGGCCGGAATGTTGGTCTATAAGGTGGGCGAGTTCACCTTTAAGGTGGTCAAGGCACCTTTGGACTGGCCGCTCACCCGTGAAGAGATCGAGACTATGGACGGCCTGCCGCCTAAGGAGGCAATCAAGCAGGGGCGTGTCAAGAATTCACCGTACGTCGTGAAAGGCAAGAAATATGTGCCCATGTCCGTGGAAGCGTCCAGGAATTATCGGGCGGAGGGTATAGCCTCATGGTATGGCTACGAAACATGGCGCAAAAAAGGGGGGCGCATGACAGCAAACGGTGAAGTCTTTGATCCCAATGGTCTCAACGCAGCTCACAAACATTTGCCGCTGCCGACCCACGTGAGAGTTACAAACCTCGAAAATCACCGATCTATCATTCTTCGTGTCAACGACCGTGGACCTTTTGTGTCTGGGCGTCTCATTGATCTCAGCGCTGGTGCGGCACGAAAACTCGGCTATTACAAGAAGGGCACGGCACGGGTTTTGGTTGAGACGATCGAAGTGGCCGGATGAATTCTTGAAAGGAGTGAGACCATGAGAAGACTGAATCCGGAGTATCTGGCAGCCGTGGCCAAGCACATCAACGCGTCCCCCTATTTCCGCCTGATCTCCATGGAAATCAAGGAGCTGGGCTGGGGTGAGTCCCGCATCGAGGTGGCTGTGCAGGAGAAACATCTTCAACCCTTCGGCCAGGTCCATGGGGGCGTTTTTTCATCCCTGGTGGATGCGACAGCGTTCTGGGCCGTTTATCCCCAGATAGGCGAAGATTTGGGAATGACGACCGTTGAGCTAAAGCTCAACTACCTGGCTCCTGCTTCAGAAGGCTATATGATCGCCAAAGGGCGAAGTATCCGGGTCGGAAAGACCCTTTGTCTCGGAGAGGCAAGTGTGGAGAATGGAAAAGGAACGCTGCTTGCCCACGGCACATCGACCATGATGATCCTGAAGGATTTAGAAATTCAACATGCGGCAGAATGGCCGCCCAAGTTCTTGGATTAGGGAGGTCACTCACAAAAGATGAGCAACGTGGTGCCCATAAATTACAGAATCCGGCTAGAACCGGACCTGAAAAGATTCATTTTTGACGGACACGTGGAAATCCTTGTGGAAGCCGAAGAACCGGTCACAGAGATTTCGCTCAATATTTTGGACCTGGCGGTCTGGAGATGTGAGGTCTTTCTAAAAGACCAGGCCCAGGCGTGTCCCTTTCTTGTGGATCCAAAGAAAGAAGCACTCCGGATCTCCCTTCCAGACCGGATTGCAGGTCAGATATCCCTGGCCATTGACTACACGGGAGAGATCAATAACAAAATGGCCGGTTTTTATAGAAGTAGGTACCTCCGGGAGGGAAAGGAAAGATACACAGCGGTCACTCAGTTTGAAGAAAGTGACGCCAGAAGGGCCTTTCCCTGTTTGGACCATCCGGCCAAGAAAGCGACCTTTGATGTTGAGATTGTCGTTGAAGAGGGACTCACAGCCATATCCAACGGACCCATCGTGGAAGAGAAGCAACTGGAGGACGGAAGAAAGCTTATTGGGTTCAAACAGACGCCGAAGATGTCCCCGTACCTCCTCTTCTTCGGGGTCGGCGAGTTTGAGTTCATTGAAGATCCTGGGAGGGTGGTGGTCCGGGTGGCAACCATGCCAGGGATGACAAAGCAGGGTCAGTTCGGACTGGCGTTTTCGCGAAAATCCCTGGAATTTTCGGAAGATTACTATGGCATCGAATATCCCCTTCCAAAACTGGACCTAATCGCCATTGCAGATTTTGCTGCGGGGGCCATGGAAAACTGGGGGGCGATCACGTTCAGGGAAAACCTGCTGCTTCACGATCCCGATGTCACCTCCAAAGCGGGTGAAGAGCGGATATGTGTGGTCATTGCTCACGAGATGGCCCACCAATGGTTTGGAAATCTGGTTACACCCATTGACTGGAAGTATCTCTGGCTCAATGAGAGCTTTGCTACCTATTTTGGCTATGGCGTGGTGGACCATTATTATCCTGAATGGGATGTATGGGATCAGTTCTTGCACGGCCAAACGGACATCGCCCTGGAGAGGGACGCCCACCATGAAACATTCCCTATAGAGATTCCCGGAGGCGAACACGTCGTCATCAATGCCAGCACCGCGCCGATCATATACAACAAAGGGGGGAGTCTCTTGAGAGAGGTAGAGGGATACGTGAGCAAAGAGAGCTTTCGCGAGGGCCTCAGGGTTTATCTGAAGAGACATCAGTATGGGTGCGCATCAAGCCATCATCTGTGGGAAGCGCTTGAGGAGGTTTCGGCAAAGCCTGTCAGCAAAATGATGAGGAGCTGGATTGAACAGCCGGGATTTCCATTGGTTGAAGTGAAAAGGGAGGGTCACCAGCTCATTATCACCCAGGAAAGGTTCACCTACCTGCCCAACGAATCGGCGCAGGTATGGTTGATTCCTCTTGCAGTCAAGGTTTTTCTTGGTCATGGAGAATCCAAGACCATTACCAGCCTTGTCGATAAGAAAAGCGCGGTCATCGATATTGGACCTGATGCAGTCGCCTATAAAGTCAACGAAGGGCAGAGCGGATTTTATAGAGTGAAGTACATTGAAGAGGGCAACTTACAAGAACTTGGCGCACGGGTGGCTGATAAATCGTTGTCAGCGGTAGATAGATGGGGCCTCCAAAATGATCTCTACGCTTTCGTGAAAAAGGGTGATATCAGCCTCGATGACTATTTGGTTTTCCTCTCTAATTATTCAGATGAGGATGTGTTTCTGCCACTCATAAGTATCGCAACGAACCTTAACCACGCATATCTGGTGGCCGATGAGACCGGAAAAGGGAGTATTTCAACTGTCGGGAGATCTCTCTTTGAAAAGGTTCTCAAATCGATTGGATATGAACCGAAGCCGGAGGAGAGACACGCAACCTCCATACTCAGAGATCAAGTGATTTGGCACGCCGTGATGTATGGTTCAAACGAGGCGGCCGGATTCGCACAGGCCAAATTCTCAGCCCTACTGCGGGGAGACAAGGCTCATCCGGACATCATGAAAAGCATCATGCGGGCTGGTGCATTTTATGGGGCCGGAGAGACATTTGAATGGTTCGCCGAAAGGTTCAAATCCTCTGAGAGTGAACATGAGAGAATGAATGTACTGGCGGCTATCGGTTGCTTCAAAGAGAAAACCCTCATAGAAAGAACACAGCAATATGTCTTGGACGAAGTCCCCGACAGGAACAAATTCATAACCATAGGGATCATGGCACAGAACCCGCACGCCATCCCATTGATGTGGGAATGGTATCTTTCCTGTATAGAGAGGCTTGAACAGTTGCATCCCATCCATTACGAAAGGATTGTGGCAGCTATTGTTCCAATGTCCGGCATTGGAAAAGAAGAAGAAGTCAAAAGCTTTTTCAGGGAGTATATGGTCAAGAAGGAGAAGGCCAAGGACGTGTTGAAACTGTCTTTGGAAAAACTCGAGATCAATTCAAGAATGAGAATGCTATGTTTCGATAGGCGGTTATGAAGCTGAAACTGGTTATGACGAACATTTTTTCTGATCCAAGGAAACTCAAAGCCTTTGCCCTTGAGCACGGTTTTTCAGGAATTGAGTGGTCTTTCTACGTAGACGACATACCTGAAACGCCCGCTGATGAATCCATCTGGGTCGAAGGGCAGTCGACTCTGAGACCCCTTGAGGTTCGTTATCACTGCCCATTCTACCAAACAGATCTGGGCCACGATGACCCCGGGGAAGCAAAGGCTGCCGAGCGCCTGTTCCAGCGTATCATCCGCCTTGTCTCTAAAGTGGGGGGGAGATATCTCACCATTCACATCGGCCTTGGCCATAATTCCACCGAGCCTCTCTCTTGGGATACGACGATAGACAAATTGCGGCGGTTGGTACGATATGGAGCAGAACGAAGGGTCAATGTGTGTCTAGAAAACCTGGCGTGGGGCTGGACGAGCAGGCCCCATCTTTTTGAAAAACTGATTCGCAAAAGCGGGGCTGGTGTCACCTTTGATATCGGTCATGCCTATATGTGTGAATCGGTCGCCAGTCAATACTATCACCTGGAAGATTTTGTCACACCGCATTCAGACAGGGTTTTCAATGCCCACATATACCACACGGAAACGGCCGGGCTCGGGCATACGTCGCCTGAGGTTGTCGATGATATCAAAGAACGTCTCTCCCTGCTTCGAGAGATTGGTTGTGATTGGTGGGTTGTAGAAATTCAGCAAGAGGATGAGCTCTTGCATACCAAGAAGATCATAGACGATTACCTGGGACAGCTTGACATTCAGGGTGAGACAGAGGGGGCTGTCTGCCGCGGTTTTTGTAAGGATCCGGTTTTGAGATGAAAATCATTGTTATTTTGCTAGATGGCATTGGTGATCGGTCCTACGGGGTTCTCGATCACCGTACGCCGCTTCAAGCGGCGGAGACGCCCAATCTGGATCGTCTTGCGCATTTGGGAAGCAATGGTCTCTATCACGCTGTAATGCCCGGTCAGTGTTTGCCTAGCGAGACAGCCCACTACCTGATGTTCGGTTACGAACTGGAGAACTTCCCCGGCCGCGGAGTCCTGGAGGCGGTGGGGTATGGACTGACCTTTGATGACAGCGACGTGTTGTGCCTGGCCCATCTTGTGAGTGTTGAGTGGCAGGAGGGAATACCGATCCTTACCAAGGGACGTCAGGATATTAAGGGGAATAGCCGGGAAATGGGCGAGCTGTACGCAGCCCTAACGCCGTATGAAGTGCGGGGGATCCGCGTTCACCTCTATCAGACCGACACCAACGACGGCGTCCTGGTTCTGAGTGGCCAAGTCTCGCCCTTTGTCTCTGATTCAGATCCAATGGTGGTTGACCGACCCCTTGCCCGTATACGGGCTTTATCAGAAAACCCCGAACCCGAGGTAGCGGCGAGAACCGCCAGGGCGTTGAACCAGTACCTCACTCACTGCCACCGGTTACTCACCAATCACGAAGTCAACAACCTGCGTTATAGCAGGAACCTCGCCCCGGCCAATTTCCTTGTTACGCTGCGCTCTGGCCGCAGGGTTTTGCAGGAACCCTTTGAAAGGCGTTGGGGCCTTTCCGGAATGTTCATCGCATCTGGAGCGGTTTTCAGTGGACTCGCCCATGAGCTGGGGTTCAGTTTTGTGCAAGTAACAGATGGTCAGGATCCCGGCCAGGACCTCAGAGAGCGCATCCACACGGCCCTGACAGATCGCTCCCACGATTTCATTCATGTTCATACCAAGGTGCCGGATGAAGCAGCCCATACGGGAGATCCCAGGAGGAAACAAGCGGCCATCGCCGCCCTGGATCACGGCTTGGATGAACTGCTCCAAGCAGTCACTCAAAGGGATGACTTGCTCGTCGCTGTCACGGCGGACCACTCCACACCGAGCGTATCGGGGCTCATTCACTCAGGAGAGCCGGTGCCCCTTACCTTGGTAGGGTCAAAAGTGCGACGAGACAGCGTGCGTGCCTTTGACGAGGTGAATTGTGCAGCGGGGAGTTTGGGGCTGCTGCGAGACAAAGAATTCATGCTCACCCTTCTCAATCATGCCGATCGTTCTTCACTGCTCGGCCACCGGCTGGGTCGCACCGACAGAGCATACGTCCCAAGCTTTTACGAGCCCTTCAAATTGACGGACGAAGGTTAGGGATCCTGCTATCAGGCCTTCTGGGGCAAACCAGGATTTTGGTTCTAGAGGATTCTGGGGGATCTGTGAAAAGTCGCCTGTGTGGCTTTTGCGGGAAAGCGGGTTGTCACGACAGGGGGGAAGGGGGCATCCATTCAGCCTGACGAAGCGCTATATTGAGCCAATTTTCTCCGAGCCTCTGAGTGGTCTGGATTGTAAATGAGAAGCTCCTCGTAGGTGCGCTTAGCGATATCCTTGTGTCCCATCATCTCGGAAATCCTGGCTCGGTGGAGGAGTGCTCTCTGATCACCCGGTTCGAGATTGAGAGATTGATCAAAATATTGGTATGCCTTCTCAAGATTACGAAAGCTTTTACTGTAGGTGTGGAGCCATCCAAGAATGTTGTATATGGCCCTTTTATATTCCAGAACACCCAATGCTTCGTGGGCAAGCTTGATTGCTTTGGCTTCGAAAATGTCCCCTCGGCCTCCCGCACTTTTTGAAATGTAGTGGCGTAGCAAGGTGAAGAAAACCCAGGGCTCAGGATCTGATTGGGAAACGGCATATTCCATCTTCTGAAGAAGCCCGTTCTGGTAGGAAGCGGGCATGGAGACCACGATTTCGTGATTGATCAAAGAGACCACTTCATAAAGTGTAATATTTTGCCCGAGTCCCTTGAAAACCTCGGCACGTGGTCGGCTGAAGTCAACATTGATGTGTTTGGCCTCCGAGCACAGGCGATAAACGCTGTCACCAACCATAACCTGGTAAACGGTGCCTTCCCGGCTTGAAGCCTCGATCCGTTTGGTCAGGTTAATGGCATAGCCTTCAATATTGGGTTGTTTTTGTCCCATGCTGGCGTGCCAAGGCCTTACATCCTTTATGACCTTTCCGCAGTTGATACCCACCCCAAGCCGGGATACGGGCCGCCCCTCCTTCAATATTCTCCCATTGAATGCAGAGGTCAACCAGCCGAGCTTGATCTTCACTGCGATGAGCAAGGCGTTGAGGAGATCCAAGCGTAGAGATCCCGAATACAAGAAAACGTGGAGTTCATCTCCCATGAGGGACCATTCCGAGTTGGCCCCGTCAGCCGCATAGCCAAAGTCACGTAGATGGCTGGTGGCAATCTCAAACATGGTGCTTTGGAAATCGACGATCATCTCGTCGTATTCCTGAAGGTTAAGGTTTTTCGCCATCTCAGTGGAGTTCATAAGATCAGCGAAAAGCATTGTGGCTATGACAGTTTTCTCCATGGCCTAAAGCTCGAGATCGATGTTTCGTTCCCGGATCCAGTCTTTTAGATTCTTTATTTCTTCTGAAAAATGATTCACTTCTTCGGCCAACTCTTTCAATTCTTTTTCATTCTCTCCGAAGATCTCTCTGACCCTATCTTGAAACCTGCTAATCTGACCGACCGTTTCTTGTAAGGAGGTTTTTATTGGATCCACTTTGTTGTCAACATTCACCATGATTTCATCGAGAGAGTTTCTTATAGGCTCCAACTTGTTTTCAAATTTAGCCACGATTTGATCCCGTTGATCCAGAAGCAGTTTATTCTTCTCGCCTATTTGGTCGATCCCTTGTGTTAGGGTCTTCACCTTGTCATCGAGGACTTTCTGAATCCAATCAGAAGCCTTCTTTAGATTGACGATCTTGTTAGAGAGCGCGGTTGTGTAAGCAGCGTGCTTTTCCTCCAGTTCGGCAATCTTCTCGTCTACGTCGGTTACCCTATTTTCAATGCTACGTCGCGCCCTAAGTTGGTAAAGCAGAAGGGCGGCAATCATTACCAAGAGAATCATATCCAAGTAGTTGAGTTGAAAAGATATCATGGCTCACTCCCCTGTTTAGAGACTTCCCAAAAAATATGGGGCAGGAGCCCCACTGGATCTCGGAAGCTTGTCCCCGGAATCCCCGCAGGGGTCACCCGAGTTTTTAATATAAAAACATTTATATTATACTTAATTACCCATAAAAATCAATCAATAAAAGCAAAGTCAGCTTATTCTCCTTCACCAAGATCAATTCTCTAAATACGCACAGCCTGCTCCCTGTCCAAAGGATCGGGGCAACTCGCTATGCCTAACTGCCCCCGTCGAAACGGGATCTCGACTTGGTTCCGGCAAGGCTCGGGTGACGCAGGTTGAGTCCACGCGAAGGCGAGTGAAATGTCATTGACGCCCATAAATAATCCGCTATACTCACGCTGAGATCTGGAAGGCGTTAAAGCCCGGTAAGCTTCAAGGCTTGAACCACCGCGGCGCACCAAGGGATTCGGGGTCAGGCTAAGAAAATGATAATGGTGAAAAGCGGTTATTCGGAAACGGGACGAGACATGGGGAGGAGGGAAAGATCTGATGAAAACAAACGAGGCCATCCTGGGATTTTCCCAGAGTGAAAAGATCAAGGCAGGGCTCATCTGGATCTCAAACTGTCTTGAACTGTTGCAAGGCCTAACTGACGAAGAAAAGAAGGGCGCCGAAAAGATAGTGAATGCCGTATTGAATATGATTGGTCGTGAGATAGGTTTGGCGAGAACGCTGGTGAGACACGAAGAATGGGATGTCATAGAACCGTATATCGACAAAACCCTCATTATGATCAATTCAGGTGTGGGGGAAGAGGCCTTTACCCATTTGTCCAAAGCCCTCAGCAAAGTCACAAACATCGGCCAACAATCCATGTCTCTTTTAAAAGAAAAGGAACTGCTCTGAAGCCGCCGATGGCGGCATTCCGGAAAATGCGAGGCATTTTCCGGTTGTGAAGATGCCCCGCGCCTTGGCGCGGGGAGCTTCTCTCCTTACGGAGGTACTTGATGCAAATACTGATTCTCTACTTTTCAAAGGGAGGCAATACCAGGAAGCTGGCAGAAAAGATAGCTCAAGGCGTGGAGAAGGTGGAAGGGGTAAAAGCCCTTCTAAGACGAACGGATCATGTGACCAAACAAGACTTTCTATCCTCAGATGGTATTATTGCCGGGTCTCCTGTCTACTTCGGCGTGATGGCTGCTGAGCTGAAAAAGGTGTTTGATGATTTTGTCGGGGTACGGAAGAAAATGGAAGGCAAGGTAGGGGCAGCCTTTACTACCTCTGGAGATGCGACAGGCGGCAAAGAGACCACCATGATGTCCATTATTCAGGCTTTGTTGATCTATGGTATGGTTGTCATGGGTGACCCTATGTCGGCTACCGGACATTACGGCGTGGCCTGTGTCGGCGCTCCGGACAAAAAGACGGGCGAGAATGCTGTCAAACTCGGTCAAAGGGTAGGGGAACTTGCAAAAAGGTTACGCGGTTAGTCGCTTTCAATATAGTGCAGCTGTGCTCATATGGGTGTCACATAAAGCCAAGACCTGCGGGTCATGATTCTTTATATACCAACCTTCTTTCAAGACGAGGGATGCAAGCATTGGACGAGGAGACGATTAGGGTGCTTTTGGAGCGTTTGAGTAAAGGGGAGATAACCGTTGATGAGGCGGTCCAAAAGCTGAAAGATCTTCCCTTTGAAGATATTGATGTGGCCTGTATCGACCATCACAGAAGCCTCAGGAGGGGCCATTCTGAGATCATCTTCGGGGAGGGGAAGGCGGTATCCGACATATTGGCCATCATCGAGCGAATGCTCGAAAAGGGTGAAAATATCATGGTCACCCGCCTCTCACCCGACAAGGCCGAACAGGTTCGTGCCAAATACCCGGATAGTGTTTATCACGACAGGTCCAGGGCTCTGACACTGACCACCCACCCGTTGAAGATTCATGGCAGAGGGGCTGTTCTGGTGATCAGCGCTGGGACATCTGACATTCCGGTGGCAGAAGAGGCTGCCGTCACCGCCCGTTTCATGGGAAATGAAGTCGATACCATTTATGACCTTGGCGTTTCCGGGATTCACAGGTTACTGGGTCACAGGGAGCAGATCCTCAGAGCTTCCGTGATCATTGTGGTGGCAGGCATGGAAGGTGCCCTCCCGAGTGTCGTGGGCGGACTGGTGGACAAACCGGTCATCGCCGTGCCCTCTAGTGTGGGATATGGCGCCAGTTTTGAGGGTATTGCTGCACTGCTGGGTATGCTGAATTCGTGCGCCGCCGGCGTTACAGTCGTGAACATTGATAACGGATTTGGTGCGGGCTACGCGGCAAGCCTGATTAATCGGAAGGCAGCGGACTGATGGATCAGAACTAGGATTTCTTGCATGCAGCAGGGATTCCTCTCCCCCCATACGTTCGGCTGCCCTCAGCCATGAGCCCTTCGGCAGTGAGCTCAGGGCCGAACTGCGCGGGCCGAATGGAGCTTAGGTCGTAGTCCTCTCCCCCAATGGGTATAGGCGCTCATGTAATGAGGGTCATGATGCCTTTTCGGAAGTGTCTGGCGGGAGGCCTTCGTCATTTCAATAGTTTACGGAATGGGAAACCCCCTGACCCGAGCGAAGTCGAGGGAACAGGGAGGGGGAGAGCGGAAGGGTGAGGGGGTAGAACCAGGGTTGAAAGCACGGCTCTATCAGCCCTTGCGGATTTCCTGAACTCGCTGCTTCAGTTCAGGGAAATGGGTTCTTTGGCCTTGGTCCCAGCAAGGCAGAAGGGTATTGTTATGAAACAAGGGTTCAGAGGAAAGATCATAATCGGAATGGACGAGGGCCTCCTGCCATAAGGCCGTGTGGGGAATGGGCGAATACTCGGCCAGGTAAGGCGAGGCTCCGATATCCCCGACAAAATCTATCGTCCTCAGGACCGAATTGACCGATTGGCGGGGAAGCCCCACGAGAACATAAGCCCCCACTTCCTTCTTGGTGAAACCGGCCGTACGCAGATTCATGACCGCTCGCTCAAATTCTCCTTCAGAGATTTTGCGATCCAAATCACGGTGCATAGCCATATCGGATGTTTCCAGACCGAGACGGATGGTACGGAAGCCAGCGCGGTATAAGAGCTCAGCCATTTCGGAGGTAATCTCCCTGACATGGAGGGCGTTGGGCGTGTGAAACCTGAGATCCAGTTTACGTCTTGTTATTTCCTCCAAGAGGATTCCCGTGTGAGCATCAGAGTCAACCAGCAGCGCATCATCATAAAAGGCAAAATCTTGAACCCTGTAATTTTTGTACCAGTAGAGGATCTCCTCAAGAACATGGTGAGGATCTCGTCTGAAGAACTGAGGGTTAATGAAATGGCTCGCACAGTATTGGCACCTGTACGGGCAGCCAAGGGAAGTCAATATGGAGATATACTCTATTGTGTGTAGCATATCAAATGCGGGATAGGGGAGGGTGTCCAGTGAGGGCGGCCCCTTCTCCGCTTCAATACCGTATCCTTTCAGAAGGTTGATGATCCCGGCCATGGCCTGGAGTCCGCTCTCGCTAATGACGCGATCTGCTCCTGATGTTAGAAGGGCATGCTGCTCGCAAAGACGAGCATATGGACCCCCCAGAATCACTGGAACCTCAGGATAGACCTCCCTGGACAGGGTGATGACCTCTTGAACCCCTGGATACCAGTAAGTCATCATGGAGGTAACCAGGATGGCTGCCGGGTTTCTTACTTTTTTCAGCTCGTTAAGAAATGCCCCTCTGGAGATGCCGTATCGGCTATACGATCTGGGGATTTGTTTCAACGGAGCAGGCTTGGGGACCTTTTTTCTCCAGAATTTGCCGGTCCCGTAAGCGTGTCGCACAGGTTGGGCCTTTGTGAGGTGCTCTTTCATTTCGGGGTGATGGACATCGAGACAGTCGATGAGGTGGGGCTTGAAACCGGATTGCCTGAGAAAACTGGCGAGGTAGAGGAGACCAAGCGGCTTGGACCAGAGGTCATAAGCGGCAAAGTCGTAGATCCATGGGTTGATGAGGATCAGTTTGGGTTCCATGAAATGGCCTTCACCTGGTGGTCTTGAGTGTCTTTCCAATTTTGGAAACAAAGTTACAATACAAAATGTCAAATGGCAAAGGCGAAGAGTTCGAAGGGTCGTCGGAAGGCATATGTGAGCTCTATTTACGGGACCCTGAAAGGCCGGTCCAGAATCGTCCGACTTTTGCATGAAGACCTGTGAGATTCGACCATGCCGCTTTTCTCAAGGCCATATCTATTGGGTGAGGATTAAGCTCCCCAATATTTGGGTTTTAATGAGTTGGCGGAAGGTTGCCAGGTGTTTGGAGGAGTAAACCCCAAATATCGGGTCGCGGCTATGGCCGGTGGGATTTTTTTTGAGATATGGCCTTTCGAAAAGGACATGGTC
>JASFTV010000061.1:0-13892 GCA_050050615.1 Desulfobacteraceae bacterium | reverse complement strand
CGACCCTGGAACGACTGGGGCTTCAGGATCTGGTGAACCGCTGCGGATAGGATGAGCTCTCGGGCTCTCCTTATGGCGAGAAAACGAGACCTTTGCGTCTATACCCCGGCAAAATCAGGAGCTTTTGTTCTGCCTGAAAAAGAACAACCCGTAATCTAATAAGCGTCTAATTTTGCAAGATAATCCATATGGAGGTGGAGACCTTTATCCATGCTCGGTTCAAGGTGTTCTTCCAGCGCCTTCAACGAGTCTTTCAGGGTTTCTTTGTTCGTCGAGGTCCCTTGAATGTAACCTTTCAATATCCTTGACAAAATAATCAGTCCTGCATATATTATGTGCAACAGGACGGCAGAGAAGCGTCTTGAGAAATACGAGAAAAGGTTTTCATCGTTTTGGCGAAGGGTTACCGTCATGATTAAACTCTACATGATGGATGGGAAGGATGAGGTCCAGTCCTTCGACGTTGAGAAGGATACCGTGTATATCGGAAGGTCCCTTGATAATGACATTGAAATGAAAGACGCGCATGTTTCACGCAAACATCTCAAAATAACCAGGCGAGGAGACAGACATTTTGTTCAGGATTTGAGGAGTGCGAATGGTACCTTTGTAGACGGTGAGCAGATCCCCAAAGGGGTTGAAATTGAAGTGAAAGAAGGGGTGCCGATAACGTTAGGCGTGAGTCTCATTTGCTTGGGCAAAGCCTGCCTTGAGGATGTTATGCCTTTCGTGGATTCCATCTATGACTCAGATGAGCTGAATGAAATCAGTGAGATTTTCATGAAAAATAGGCCCATGACGGCTCAAAGGAATATGGAATTGATCTACAATGTCTCTGATGTGCTAAAGAGGTCTCTGAGCCTGAAGGAGATTCTGGAGCACATATTGAACCACGTTTTCAACCTCCTCCAAAGAATTGACAGGGGTGTCATTGTGCTCATAGATAGCGAATCAGGAAAAACAACAGATGCGCTCTACCGGCATAAAGGACACCATGGGGGTAGCTCCATGAGTTATAGCCGGAGCGTTGTGGAGCGTGTTCTACGAGAGGGTAAGGCAGTCACTATACGGGATACCTTCAACGAAGCTGAGGTAAATCTTTCCGACAGCATAGAGATGTTGAAAATCAGATCCGTATTATGCGTACCGCTCATCAGTAAGTCCAAGATCAGAGGCGTTATGTATCTTGACTCCATCAAGGAACCGAACGGCTTTCGCAACGAGGACCTCTCCCTTCTGACCGCCCTGAGCAGCCCAGCAGCGATTGCCATAGAGAACGCGCTGCTTACTTCAAAAAGACAACCCATTGAGATGAGCTAAGAATTCCGGCAAGGACCGAAAAGCGCTCCCACAACGTAACCCCGCCATGAATCCTCGGATACCCGTTTCGCGTTCTAGAAACCGCGGGGGTAAAAGCCCCTTGCAGCCCCACAAAAACGACGCGCCATTCACCCCCGCCCTTCTGGACGGGGCTCTCTGCCACGGTTTTTGTGGACGTTTGGCCGATTTCTCGGAGATCAGGAGATAGCTTAGCCGCCTCGATTGTCCCGCGCCAGCAGTACAGATTCCTAGACCACTCCTGCTGTTTTTTGCACCAGATCACAGAAGCAAGCGACACGTGCCCTGCTTTGGAATATCTTTGTAAAACTGGATTTTGTGATCCTGCCGGCCAATTAAATGTTGAATATTTTCACGAATGGTGTAAATAAAAAAGCTTGTCTATATCGCTGTTTGCTTTAGGAGTGTTGAACATGATGCGAATACTTTCCGGCATCCAACCTTCTGGTGACCTTCATATCGGGAACTATTTTGGGATGATGAAGCCTATGATTGAATATCAGGAGGTCTCCGAGCTTTATTGCTTCATCGTGAATTACCATGCTATGACTTCGGTCAGTGACGGGGAGCGTCTCGCCTGGGGAACCATGGAGGTGGCTCTCGATTTTCTTGCCTTAGGACTGGATCCTGATAAGGCCGTTTTCTGGGTCCAGGGGGACGTGTCGGAGGTGGCAGAATTGACCTGGATCCTTAACAATGTTACCCCAGTGGGGCTCCTTCTCAGAAGCCATTCTTATAAAGACAAGATCGAGCAAGGGCTTGCACCCAACCACGGCCTCCTTTCTTATCCTGTGCTCATGGCAGCTGATATTCTCCTCTACCAGGCACACCGGGTGCCGGTTGGCAAAGACCAACAGCAACATTTGGAGATCACTCGAGATATTGCCACAAAGTTTAACAATACCTACGGGGAAACCTTTGTCATTCCAGAGGCTGAGATCAACCCGAATATCCCTACAGTGGTGGGAACGGATGGTCAGAAGATGAGCAAATCATATAACAACACCGTCGAAATATTCTGTGAGGAGGAAGCGCTACGCCAAAAGATCGCGGGAATCGTAACGGATTCCACCCCTGTGGCCGACCCCAAAGACCCTGATCATTGCAACCTGTTCATCACCATATCCCTCTTCATGAACAAAGAGGAAAAGGCTGACCTGGCTGAGCGTTATCGCCGGGGAGGGCTCAAGTACAGTGATGTGAAGAAAGATCTCTTTGAACGTATGTTGGAATATTTTCGGCCGGCGCGAGAAAAACGGGAGCAACTTGCCCGTGATCCTGACTCCATTCGGGAAATCTTGAAGGCGGGTGCAGAGAAGGCCCGCAAAAAGGCTGCTCCCACCCTGGACTTGGTGCGTAAAAGGGTAGGGCTGGTATATTAGGCCATAGAAAGGCCGGACAGCGCTCATCAATGACCGTATGTCTGTGCCGTCCGGACCTCATTGAAAAAGGGGTTGCTATTGATCGGTAGAAAAAGGCCCTCCATGAGTGGGGGCTTTTTTCATGTGTGGCATGGATGTGATGTGAGAAAAATAGATCTGTCCCATTTAGCTTTTCATGCTTCATTGTATTGAGAATTGAACAAAGGCGGAGGAGAGGAAGACATGGGCGCTCGTCCCAAAGAGATATTCATGGAATCTTGCCGATACAAAGAGGGGTTATTCGGAGATATTATTCTCAGAAATGCCCTGTTTTATGGAGATCGGGAGGCATTCGTTTATGGCGACCAGAGGATAACCTTCGAATTATATAACAGGCGGGTAAACAGGCTGATTCATGCACTTGGGGACATGGGAGTAAGAAAAGGCGATGTGCTGGGCGTCCTGTCCTGGGATTGTGGAGAATATATGGATGTCTTTGGAGCAGCTGAAAAGGGCGGGTTCATCATCTCTCCCTTTAATGTAAGGTTATCGGCACAGGAGCTGGAATACCTCATCAACGATTCCGAGTGCGAGACATTGTTTGTGGGTCCGGAGCTGGCGGAAGTGGTCGAAAGCATCAGGCCGAAGATTCCCCAGGTTAAAAGGTTTATCAGTTTCGAAAGTCCATTGCCGGGAATGGCGTGCGAAGATGATTTACTGGCAAACTATCCTACCGATGAGCCGAATGTAGCGGTCGGGGACGAAGATCCACTCTTCATATGCTATACCAGCGGAACTACCGGCCGTCCACGTGGCGCGCTTTATACACACGGGCGCCTTCGTGAAGATGTTATTTGCCACGCTCTTGAAGTTCCAATCGGATCCAAGGACAAGGGCATATCCCTCATGCCTCTTTTTCATATAGGCGGGATTATTATCCGTGCTTACTTCTTCTATCAGGCCGTCACCAAAGTCATACTGAAATATTTTGACCCCAGGACCCTGTTGGAGGTCATTGAGAAGGAAAGAGTGACCGACGTTGCTCTCGTTCCCACCCATCTCGCTCTGATGTTGGATCTCCCTGATTTCGGAAAATATGATGTGAGCAGCATCAAAAGACTTTACTATGCCGGATCACCCATGCCTACGGAACTATTAAGAAGGGGCATGAAGATATTCGGGTCGGTTTTTTTTCAAGGCTACGGCCAAACGGAGTCCGGACCTGATGTGGCCTACCTCAAGGAGGAGGATCACGACGTCCTGGAAAGGCCGCCTGAAGAACAAGAAAGACTCCTGTCAGCCGGCCATCCAGCAGTTGGTGTACATGTGAGAATCGTCGATGAGAAAGGCATTGATGTGGTTCTCGGTGAGGTCGGAGAAATCATCGTCAAGAGCCGACATGTCATGAAAGAATACTGGAAAAGCCCCGAGGAGACCAAGGAGGCGATCGTTGATGGATGGTTACATACCGGGGATATAGGTCGGTATGATGAGGATGGCTATATCTACATTGTAGACCGAAAGAAGGACATGATCGTCTCAGGTGGAGAGAATATCTATCCCAGGGCGGTTGAAGAGATCCTGTACCGACATCCTGCTGTATTGGAATGCGCGGTGTTTGGGATTCCGGACCCCAAATGGATCGAGGCTGTTCATGCGGTGGTGACGCTCAAGAAGGGTGCTACTGCTTCGGCTGAGGAACTCATCAAATTCTGCAAAGAAAATATGGCAAGCTATAAGGTGCCCAAATCTGCAGAGATTGTTCAGCAAATGCCGAAGAGTGCGACGGGCAAGATATTGAAGAAGGAATTGAGGAAAAAGTACTGGGCCTAGAGATGGGGATCAATAAGTGGATTTCAGCATAGAAGGTCCGGCAAGAATGGGAGAGAGACGGGACTATTATGTGCTGTTGACACCATGCAAACAATATTCTAACATTCGAATGGGACGGACGTGGGACAGTTCCCCATAAGTCCGCGGAAACTTTTTCCCCAAATCCAAAATAGCCTTCGGACCATAAAAACATCCATTCATAACGCAAACAAAAAAGGAGGGTGGCTATGAACGGGAAAGAACGTTTTTTTGCATTGCACCTCATCTTGGCCCTGGGCGTATTTTTTCTGTTCAATTCGAACATTGCCCAGGCGAAGGCCATAGAACTTACCTACGCCAACTTTTTCCCGCCCACTCACATTCAGGCCAAATTGGGTGAGTCTTGGGCAAAAGAGGTTGAAAAACGCACCAACGGCAAGGTGAAAATCACGTACCATCCTGGAGGCACACTGCTTAAAGGGCCCCAGATGTACGACGGGATTCTCAAAGGCATTACCGATATAGGGATGTCCGTCTTCGCGTACAGCAAGGGCGTTTTTCCTGTGATTGAGGCCTATCACCTGCCGCTGGGGTTCTACAATGGTAGGGCAAATACCTTTATCATCAATGACTTTTATGACGAATTCAAACCCAAGGAGCTTTCGAAAGCCAAAGTCCTGTACCTGCATGCCCATGGCCCGGGTCTGCTCCACACCAAGAAGCCCCTGGACAAATTGGAAGATCTCAAGGGTCTCAAGATCCGTTCCGTGGGCACCGGAGCCAAGGAGGCCGAGGCCTTGGGTGGCATTCCGGTTGCCATGGGAATGGGCGCCGCCTATGAAGCCCTTCAAAAGGGCGTGGTAGACGCCCATTTTGCCCCCATAGAGGTTTTGAAGGGGTGGAAGCAGGCAGAGGTGATTAAGTATACTGTCGAATCCTACAGTGTCAGCTACTCCAATGCCTTCTACATACTCATGAATCTGGATAAGTGGAACGCCTTGCCCAAGGACGTCCAGAGGGTCTTTGATCTGGTCAGTGTGGAGTGGATCGGCAAACATGGCAAGGCATGGGACACCAGCGATGAGGAAGGCAAGAAGTTTAGCCTCGCCTTGGGCAATAAGATGATCCCCCTGTCCGATACTGAGAGCGCCCGGTGGGCCAAGGCCGTTGAACCGGTGATTGATGACTATATCAAGACGATGGGAGCAAAGGGATTTCCGGCTGAGGATTACGTAGACTACATCAAAGCGCTCATCAAAAAATACGCTTTTGCGGAATAACCCAGACCCTGATGAAAAGAAGGGTTGCCATAATGTCCATAACGGCAACCCTTCTTTCCGTAATCAGCTCTATTTTCCTGTCAATCCAATTCGAATCCGGTGGGATGGACTGATAATAACCGTGTTTCCCATATTTCTTCTCTAAGAAGGAGAATGACGGATGCCAGAAATATCCCGGTACCAAATGAGGGAAATTGAAAGGACATTACGTGAGAAGCTGGGAGATGAGAAAATAAGATTTCCTTTTAGTAATGATTCGATGAGCTGTACTGGGCAGGGTAACCCCACAGCTTTTTGGAAGGTCCAGCAAGTCATTGAGCATACCAACAAAAATGACCCTTTTTGAAAAAATATCCAAGAAACTGGCAAGGTTGCTTGATTGGGTTGCGGGGGCAGCCATTATTTCCATGTTGCTTCTCACCTGCGCCGACGTGATTCTTCGGCTGGGCGTAACCCTTTACCACAATTACCATTGGGGCTTTCTTGACGGTGTCAAGCCGATTCCCGGAACCTATGAACTGGTCAGTTTCTTGGGTGCTGTGGCGGTCTCCTTTGCCATGGCGCACACCTCGGCAGAAAAGGGCCATGTAGCTGTGAGCCTTGTGGTTCGCCTTCTTCCTAAAAAGGCGCAGGGCCTTATCGGCACCATTACCAGTCTGTTGGGCTTCATTCTTTTTGCTCTTCTCTGCTGGCAATCCATATCATATGCGCATGAGCTCCAGGTAAGAGGGGACTTATCCCTTACCCTTCAAGTCCCCTATTACCCCTTTGTGTACGGCGTCGGTCTCTCGTCGGCGGCTGTCTGCATGGTCTTGCTGGTTGAATTGTCCAATAACGTCTTGAAGGTGATCAACAAATGAGCCCGATAAGCTTAGGAATCCTCGGAATCATCATTCTTGTCATCCTGCTCTTTTCCAATATGCCCGTGGGCTTTGTGATGGGCTTGCTAGGATTCCTGGGTTTTTCTTACGTCCGGGGTCTTGAGCCGGGCCTGGGGTTACTGGCAAGGGATTTTTTTGATGTCTTCTCTTCCTACGGACTGACCGTTGTCCCGCTGTTTGTCTTTATGGGCCAGATCGCCTTCTATTCGGGTATCAGCCGAAGACTGTATGATTCTGCCTATGTTTTACTGGGGAGTCGGCGTGGGGGTCTTGCTATGGCCACCGTGGGAGCATGTGCCGCGTTTTCGGCCATATCCGGTTCCACCAATGCCACGGCAGCCACCATGGCTACCGTAACGCTGCCCGAGATGAAGCGATATAACTATGATGTGAGTCTTGCCACGGGCACAGTGGCCGCCGCAGGAAGCCTCGGTATCCTGATCCCGCCGAGTGTTATCTTTATTGTTTACGGGATATTGACCGAGCAGTCCATTGGAAAGCTTTTTGCCGCTGGAATATTTCCGGGCATGCTCCTTTCCATCCTTTTTCTTCTGACCATCTACTTGCGCGTTTCAAGGAATCCCTCTTTGGCGCCACCCGGACCAAAAACCAGCTTGAAAGAAAAATTGAGATCCTTTGTGGGGGTGCTAGAAACCCTGATCATCTTTGCCCTTGTCATGGGCGGCATCTTCTTCGGCATCTTTACACCCACAGAGGCGGCCGCGGCCGGCGCCTTTCTGACCCTACTCATAGCCATCATAAGGAGACAGCTCACCTGGCAGGGTTTTATCCAATCGATTGCTGACACAACTCGAATCAGTTGCATGGTAATGGTGATTGTGAGCGGGGCTGTCCTGTTCGGCCATTTCATGGCCGTGACCCGGCTGCCCTATGATTTGGCCAATTGGGTCAGTCATCTTCCACTGCCAAACCATGCCATTATGGGAGTCATCATTCTGGTCTATCTTTTTGGTGGCTGCTTCATGGATGCCCTGGCCATGATCATGCTGACCATTCCCATCTTTTTTCCGGTCTCTCAGGCTCTGGGGTTCGACCCGATCTGGTTTGGTGTGGTCATTGTATTGATCACGGAGATGGGCGTTATTACGCCGCCGGTCGGGGTAAACGTTTATGTGGTTTACGGGGTTGCCAAGGATGTCCCCCTCGAGGAGATCTTCAAGGGGGTTCTGCCTATGCTCATCGCATTGCTTGTCTGCAACCTGATTCTTCTTTTCTTTCCCCAGATTGCGCTCTTCCTACCCGGTCTTATGCGTTAAGAACGGATGAACCAAACGAAAAAATTGTGACTCGGTTGGAAAAGCATTAAGCCCTATATCGACCTGGGGCAAGACTTAATAGCTTAGCCCTTTTCCCTGCACCATCAACCGTATGGATCTGCCCAAGAGGGTAACATCGTACAGCCAAAGCCGCCACCCAGGCCAGGTATGGCACTGGTTGAAATATTCCAAGTCAAGTTCCTCTGCCGGTCGTGGTGCAGGATGATCCTTTTGAAGCTGGGCAGGTCCTGTCCAACCCGCACGGATGAGCTTACGGTACGCCACACCGCGCTTCAGCTGGGCATGAACCATCGAAACAGGCCAAGGACGTGGGCCGACCAAGCTCATATCTCCTTTCAAGATGTTGAACAGCTGCGGCAGTTCGTCAAGATAGCATCTTTTGAGGAAACAACGTCCTGCCCAGGTCAGGTTAGATGCATCTTTTTCGAACAGGAAGGCGTGTTTATCCTCGGGTGGCATTTGAGCTATAACATCCTCACGCAACACTCTGAACTTCAATACATCAAATTCTCGGCCTCTGGAAACTCGCCGTTCTCGATAAAGGAATCTGCCCCGATCAGAAGGACGAACGAGCATACTGATGGCCATTGCTAAAACGACCAGGATGATGATGGGTATGAACACCGCAAGAAGAAAAAATGAGATCAACTTGTCAGTAAGGCATTTCAAGAAAGGGTAGGGTGCTGCTTTTTGTTCCATTGGTGTCGCTGATGTGCGTCATTAGCTGGGCTTATAAATATCGTCATTCAGCTTTTCAGCATTGGCATACTCCGCTTAGTCCCGTCTTGGTACAATGGGCGGCTTGGGTTGTACGGTTAATCCTCCACAACTGAGGGTTTCTTCTCTTGCATTGTTATCTTCGTTCGTCTCATGAACACGATTTTTGTAATCGACGACAGCCTTAATCCGCTCCGTCCCGCTGATCTTAATATTAGACCTAAATTTCTTTCTACCACCCTCGGATTGAAGCTTGCGCTCCGGGTCCATTCTCTTTAAGGAAACACCTCCCCAACTTCTGCCGTTTCGGAAGAAATATAGGGATGCACTCGCCCTGGAGGTCCAAACCTGATCCGGCACCTTGCCTGGCCCTTTATTGGTCACTTCAACCACAACCGTGCACTGATTATCAAGTCTGATCTTCGTAATCACGAGGTCACAGGGTTCCTTGGGTCTCTGAGGTTCAGCCCTGGACGGATACTGAATCACGAGTGTACCTTCTATCCTGGCTTCCTTGGCGCTTTCAACGCTGATGATATATTTTCTTCCTTTCCTCAGTTCGGGCGTGTCTACAGGATGGCTGATGACTATTGTGCCGGGGCTGTTTCGCTTATTCGAGACTTCAGGATGTTTTTCGCCTTTCTTGAAAATGAGAACTCGCCAATACCTTTTCTTATGCCCTGTAATAAAGTACTTGCTTTCAGCGGTGGCCCTTATCTCACCCACTTTTTCAATGGCGATGGGAAACTCAAGTGAATACGTGTCATAAGGGTTTCCCGGATACAGGATAAAGGAATGTTTTTCCTGTTTTGCAAAAGCCGTAGGAACGAAGGTCCAAGACATCATCATGCTTCCCACGATGACGTATTTGCAGATCAACTTTGTAAAGTCCATGTTTGAACCTCCTTGCTATCCATCTCTGTCAACCATTAGGTTATGATAATCATTGACGGGTGGCGATTTTCAATCGATAAGACATATTTTTCATCACCGCCCGCTCAATAGCCTCTGGTTTCTCTTGAATTAAGTGTAGCATCTTCGGCCATTCCTGTAAAAGCATTTCAATATCATTCTTATCCTCCAAATTCCGCCCCCGAGCAGGCTTTGAGAATATGTGATTCGCTGTCACACACTGAGGAATTTGACCATCCCAAAATAAAGCTTTTAACAGCAAAATGATATGGGTAATAGAGATATTGACCGAGGGAAAACAAAGGTGTGAGCGAAAGTGGGGTCTTGTCTTGACGGGCTTCTGTACACCGAAGTGTGAATACGCCTATCTCAACCAAAACTTTGCCACCACAATACCAAGTGGCGATTTTCTCCGTGACACACAGGCTCAGGTTTCAGCATTCTTACTGTCCAAAAAACAAGTTCTTATGAGCTAAGGGCAATATCCGATGCTGGCAAGGGCAGCGCAGGTCTATCCAGCCGCAGTCTTCAGCGAGAGAATAACGGGGTTGAGAGACATGAAGAAAAAGACCACGATACCTATTGAAAGTCCGATTATCAAAATCGCTTGGAGGCGACTTAGATCGCATCCCTTGACCAAGCCAATCCCAATAAGCCACCATTTCCAGGGCTCGGTGATCCAAACGAAGAAAGGAATCCATGATACAAGCAGCGTCACTCCGGCTGAAAAGGCGTATACAGAAAAGATCTTGGCAAATGCAACCCGTCGGCCAATAAATATTGTCATAACCATGAATCCGGCAGCGGCGGTAATAAAGGGCATGGTAAAGGCGTTAAGAAACAGGATGCCGGCCATCAAAAGCGGCCTGGTATACACCCCAGTCAGGCTGGCTCCAGCAAAGAAAAGGCTGCCAAAGAGCAAAAACCTCAAAGGATGCCTCAAATCCGGCTTCTTGGGCAGTTGCCTGAAGAAGTGCCCGGGAGTGCTGAGCAAACCCAGCAAAATTCGCCAAAGTGCTTTCATGAGCAACTTAGGACCAATTGTTCCTTTTGCACTCCTAAGACTCTTCTATTCTTTAGAGTACCCCGAGCTTTACCAGTATGCCCCAACCCAGCATAATCAGCGTCAGGATAAAGAAGAAACCCCGTTCAGTTTGTTTGTCAAAATGGGTTACTCCCTTTGACTGATAGAAGCGCCTTCTTGCTTGCCGGTCGTCATTTTCAGTTCCATTTTTCATTTTAGTTCTCTCAATCGATTACTGAACCAATGCTTTCCCTAAGACAGCTCTTGCTCTAAAACCCGGGCAATCCGCCAAAACCCCTGAAAGACCAGTAAGCCGCCACCAGCAGGACAATGAGGAGGTTGGCGATAAACCAAATTGGGATACCTACTCGCAGGTAGTCCTTGGGCTCCAGATAACCGCTTGCATAGACAATGGCATTCGGTGGAGTACCGATTATCAAACAATACGCTAAAGAGGAGGCGACAGCCGTCCCCATGGCCATAAAGGGTAGATAGGTAGTCCCCGGATGGACAAGTCCGGCCATGTTTAGCGATATCGGCCCTACAGCCGCGGCTGCCGGCCCGTCGGCCATCAGATTGGTCAGGCAGGCCGTAAGGCCGTTATTTACCAGCATCAGCGGAAGTCCCTGGTCAATGCCCAGCGGGGCAAGGGCGTCAATGATTGTGCGTGCCAGCCAGTAGGCGGCACCGGTATCGTCGAGGGTACGGCCGAATATAATGGCTCCGGCATAGAGCCACACCACTCCCCAATCAACTTTTTCCTGATAGTCCCGCCAATTGACCACGCCTGTCAGGAGATAGGCGATGGCGCCTGCCATAGCTATGACTCCGATCCCCAAGCGAATCGGATAGATCCCCAGGCTATAGAACGCCTTCTCGGTAAACCAGCCATAGATCATGGCCAAAAAGATCACCAAGGCCAATATTTGCTGTTTGCTCCACCCTCCCATTCTACCTATTTCGCTTTGCAGATATCTCATCGCCGGGGCCAGGGATGTGATGCGGGGTTTGAAACGCCAGTTAACTACAAACCAGGTCAGCGGGATCATGATCAAAACATAGGGAAAACAATATGTAACCCACTCAAAGTACCCGATATCAAAGCCGAACATGTCATTCAGGTACGTCATCATGATCACGTTGCGCGCTCCGCCCGAAGGCGCACCGGGGCCGCCTATATTGCAGGCCATGGCAATGGCGATCATCAGCATTTTGGCGAGTTCTTTGTCTTCGCGAATCTCGTCCGTCAGACTATTTTGGTAGAGGAGCATGCCTATAGGTAGAAACATGGCGGCCAGAGCATGGTCGGAGATAAAGGAGGCCAGAGGCGAAATAATAACAAAGAAAATGATGGTGACCCATCTGACGCTCGGCACGGCCAGTTTTCTGAACATCATCAGACATATTCTTTTGTCCACCCCGGTTCTTACAAAGGCGGCGGCAAACATCAAACTGCCCATAATAAACCAGCAGGCATCGCTCCAATAGAGCATGGCCACCTCTTCTCTTGATACAACCCCGGTAAATACAAGGACCAAACCGATGCAAAAGGCAACCCCGGGAAGCGGGATACACTCTGTCACGAAGCAGAATACAACAAAAACCATCATGGCTACAGCGACTTTGATCTCCCAGGCGCCTTTGTCCGCCGCCGCCTTGTCTTTTGCGCTAAGATCTCCATATCTAAGATCTCTTTTTTTCAATTTCAGCGATTTATTCATAATCTCCAAAAAAGTTTTGTCCGAAATATGCTCTTTAACATACTCATGAGCTCTGCTGAAATTGACGGCATCGGTTTCGATATGGTACTTCTTGCACCACCCCAAACTCCGTTCCAAAAACCGCTTTTTGGAAAGAGCTCCCATTTCGAGGTTCTTCTCCATCATTTGGCCGATAACCAGCTGCCACTGTTCGACTTCCGAACTGTTTCGGGAAAAGAGTTCTTGGCTCACAAAGCCGATGACCGTTTTCGGCCCGACTTTGTACTCGGTTGCTACATCCTTCATCCCTCGAGGTGTCGGCAGAAGCAGAACAGCGAAAAACAATACAACCGGAACCCAGAAAAGCCTCCAGTCAACATATTTGTCATATCCGGTAGCGCGCTTCTTGGCCTTGGTCATCACCTATCCCCTTTCCGAAAGAATCCTTCCCAGCTCGAAAAAGATTTCCTGTTCTCTGACTATGCCGACAACCGTTCCTTTGCTCGCTACGATCAGTCGTCTGACCTGTTTCCTGTGCATCAGGTTGGCCACTTCCATAAGGTTCGTGCTTTCATCAACCTCTGGCGGCGGCTCAGACATCAGCTCGCCCACCTTCTTATCTTTCAACGCCTTGACCTGGCTGGTAAAAAGCCCCGTCCAGAACATGGGCGAATACTCCATGCTGTCAGCCGTGGATGGCTTGGGTGCTGAAAGATAGGGAGGTTGCAGACCCCGTATTAAATCCCGGATACTGAGGATTCCAACCATTTTCTTGCCTTGCTCGAATACTATTATCGAGCGATGGCCGGTCTCCATGATCCTGCTGGTAGAGGCAAGGGCTCGAAAGCTTGCCTTCAATTGTTCAATCCCTTCCTTGATGGTGCTGTCCACATCGATAGTGGTGTAATCATCGATGGAAATCATGATATCCTTGGCGACTTTTTCTTCTTTTGCCGCCTCCTTATGGGTAGCCGCGTATGCTTCTCTAATTTTTGAATCCAACAGATCAATGTCACAGGGCTTGTTAAGGTAGTCGAAAGCATCCCGCTCACGTGATTGTTTGGCCGACGCCAGTGTTCCGTAGCCGGTCAGCATAATAACCTGTGCCTCCGGGCGCCCTTTCTTGATATTGGCCAGGGTTTCGTGGCCGTCCATGCCGGTCATTTTGATGTCCAGAATGACAACGTCTTGCGGGGTTCGCCTTAAGATCTCCAGCGCCTCTTCGCCGCTTGCAGCCACGGTGGTTTCATAGCCTCTTCTGGTCAAAATTCTTGCCGTGGTTACCCGAAATTGCTCCTCATCATCGACCATAAGGACCCTAATTCTCGCCTTCATCCCACTACTCTCCTTTCCGGTGCGGCTGATTTTCTCAGGACTCTTCTGACCTCGCTATGATGTCCCTGGGTGACTTCACGTAGCGCCGTGATTGAGCCATTCGAATTCTTTCCTCTATTCTCTGTCTTTTGGCAAAGGCTTCGTCTGCTTTCTCCACCAGCTCATCAATATCCGCCGGCTTCATCAGGTAGTCATTAGCTCCGGACTTCAGGCCGTCTACCGCGGATTCCACTG